>NZ_JBRCAD010000181.1:0-34327 GCF_053493415.1 Trichothermofontia sp.
AGTTTCGCTATTTGCAACTAGAACTCAGCCGTCGCTGTTCGCTCGTCCATTGGAGCTACGATTTGCTTCCAGAAACGCTTGTATGACTCTCGCACCCTCAAGTGTAAAGTTTTATATCTGGATTCAACACTTCTGCTAGAAGGCTTTGTCACTGATATTACTGAGCATAAAGAATTGCAACTCTCCCTACAAGCATCAGAGGCAAAATTTGAACGAATTCTGAATAATACGATCGCCGCTATTACCAGTTTTACAGTTTTTGATACCTATGATTGGGAATATGAATATTGGTCAGTTGGCTGTGAGGCGCTGTTTGGTTATAGCAGAGCAGAACTAATGGCCGATAAAAAACTCTGGCTGTCGCGTGTATTTCTCGATGATTGTCAAACGATTGTGATGCCATTATTCGAAGTCTTTTTTGCAGAGAAGAGTACGGTTGTTCAGTATCGTTTTTATCATAAAGATGGTTCTTTGCGGTGGATATCCAGTCACTATACCTCCCAACGCCATGATGAGCATAGTTGGTTAGTAACAGCCATTCATCAAGAACTTAGCGATCGCCAACCTATCGCTCATATCACTGAAAAACACGATCCGGAAGTTCTGTCTTATCAGAGGCAAGGTCGGGAGCGTGTAGATAGCCGCGTTAGTGAAATTGTCCACGATCTCAATAATGCGTTCACGCCGATTCTGGCTGTTTCCAAACTCTTGCGTTTGCAACACCCTAACCTGAAGGCATCCTCTCTCGAAATGCTACAACTGATTGAGAACAGCGCTAAACAAGGAGCCAGTCTGGTTCAGGAAATTCTGGCCTTTACACGGGAAACACAGGCGCAGGTAGATTTGCCGCCGATCGCGGCAGGACTCTCACCCAGTCCTAACCCACGGCTTAGCCCACCGCCAGCGCAGGGTCAAGGGGTATTGATTGTAGATGATGACTCGGATGTGCAGATGACGACCCAAGCCTTGTTGGAACATTATCAATATTCCGTACTCGTTGCTGACAATGCCTGGGATGCGATCGCTCTTTACACCCAACAGCAGTTGCTCGTTGGGCTAATCATTCTCGATATCAAGATGCCGGATATGGATGGTATCACCTTGATCAAAAAGCTGAAGGCCATCAATACCAACGCCGAGATCATTGCGATCAGTGGACTGGCAGCAAACCGCGAACCCGCCTTAGCCGCAGGGGCCAAGGTCTTTTTAACCAAACCCTATACCCTCGATCAACTCTTAGAAGTTGTCCAATCCCTTTTGCCTGTCTAGGGGTAAGCTCTCAGTCCCAAGATTACCAAAGGGCCGCTATGCTACTGTGCTCACTTGGGCGATCAGGGTGCGGTGACGGGGGCTGTTAAACGTGACGGTGGGGGGGTGGAAACCCGCTGCTACGATCGCGGCCTCCAGATCCAGACTGAAATACTCATCCAGATAGGGTTCTGTACTTTTCAGCAGCGTAAACACATAGGGCGGCAGACTCGCAAATGTCTCCGATCGCGGATTCATATCCATAATCGCCAGATGGCCCCCCGGACGCAGCAACCGACGCGCTTCCTGAAGAATGGCGATCGCGGCTTGGGTTGGTAGCTCGTGGAAGACCAGACAGGCCGAGACTAAATCATAGGACGCAGCGGGTAGCCCCGTGGCCTCAGCGGCGGCATGAACCCAGGTAAGGGGACGCGGGCAGTGCTGGTTTTGGTGGTGGGCGATCGCCAGGAAATAGGGCGACAGATCCACCCCGGTTAGATCCGCATCCGGGTAAGTTTCCTGAAGGGCTAAGGTACTCATCCCGACCCCACAACCGAGATCCACGATCGTGGCTGGAGACGTCGGAATCTGGGCTGTGAGGACCTGGTGATAACTTTGGCGCAAACGGCTATCCCCCGCTGCCCCTGCCTCTGGCCAAATGCGAGCATGGACCGCACGGGCCGCCACTTCCACCTCCATTGCTGGTTGCCAGCCCATATTGCCCTCCTCGTAGGCATGGAACGAGGTCAGGTAATAGTCGGGATAGGTGAGCTTTGGGTTTTGCACTGCTGCCAACGCCGCTGTCCAGGTCTCATCCCCCAGTGCTTGCAATTGCTGCACGTGTTGCCGCCAGGGCACCCCAATCTGCTCGGCCCGTTTCACCATCATGGTCCGGGCCTGGTGTTTGGCCAACTGGGCGATCGGCTTAATCGCTAGGACCGTATTGATCAGGGCTGTGGTGAGGCTGGCAGGGGCGGAAGTGACAGCAGACATAGGAATGGGGTAGGGTTGGGAGGTAAAGCATTACTCTGAGCCAGCATAGGCTACGCGCTGATCGGGGGTCAAGATAACGCCAATGGTCACCTCGCAGATTCTATCGATTCCACCACTGGAAAACGGCGATCGCTTATCCCGTGCAGAGTTCGAGCGTCGCTATCAGGCCGCGCCGAATATCAAAAAAGCGGAATTGGTGGAGGGGGTTGTTTATATGGCCTCGCCGCTACGCATCAAAAGTCATAGCGAACCCCACAGCGAACTGATTGGTTGGCTCTGGAACTACAAAACAGCAACGCCCGGTGTGATCTTGGGAATTGAACCGACCGTTCGTCTCGATCCAGACAATGAACCCCAACCTGACGCTGTTTTGTTTGTCCCTGGTCGGCAGGCCACCATTAGCCCCGATGATTATATTGAAGGTGCACCGGAACTGATTGTGGAAATAGCCGCCAGTAGTGCTGCGATCGATCTGCATGATAAAAAGCGGGCCTACCGCCGCAACGGGGTACAGGAATATATTGTTTGGCGGACTCTAGAGGGTCAATTAGATTGGTTTGTGCTTGCGGCAGATGAATATGTAGCCCAAGTGCCAGATGATCAGGGCATCCTACGCAGCCGAGTCTTTCCAGGGTTGTGGTTAGGGGTATTTGCCTTATTAGCTGGCGACTCGGCAAGTGTGCTCTCTGTCCTTCAGCAAGGCTTGAATTCCCCTGAGCATCAAGCATTTGTGGCCTCAAACCACCGTGTTGGGGAGCAAGTGCCTTAAAATCAGAGCCTCAGCCGATCGCAAAATTGACGTGGGATAGTCGTCTCGGCTGTCTGGGTGGCAGGCAGGATGCTGACCCCACCCGTTTTTTTCGTTCGCGTTGCGCAACCCAGAAGAATCTACTGAGCCTATCCCTAGCCCCTAACGTTTAGCTCACCATGTCGTCAATGTCCCCCGTTCCCGCTGACGCGATCGTTCCTCCCCTGATTCCCCAAACGATCGCCCAACTCGCCCAATGCAGCCGTTGCACCTGTCAAACCCACTGGCATTACCAAGTCACACCACCGGGGAGCATGGCCCCACTGGCAGCCCCCGGTATCCCTGACGGATGGGAAAGCTGGCCGATCGCGTCCCTGAATGACAAGGGTCATCTCGCATGGCCCAAAGGGCAACAGGAGTGTTGGTTTGTCCAGAAAATACTCATTCCCAATCATCTGAATAGATACCCGATTGCAGGTTTAACGCTACGACTGGCACTGCACTGGTGGGCGGCAGTGGCCGAGGTGTGGGTTGATGGAGAATTGCGGCAGGTTGGGGATTTATTTGACTGTAAAACCCGTGTATTGCTCAGTGAGGCGATCGCACCAGGCATGACGTTTTTGGTTGCTATTCGGCTCGTGAGTCCGGGACATGATCCGGGAGCCTTGGTAGCTTCGGCGTTCGTTGTCGAAAATCTAGATCCAGATACGCCTGAGCCGGGGTTTGTGGCGGATGAGTTAGCAGTGATCACCCAATATCTTGAGACCTTTATTCCAGCATTACTGCCCACCTTTACCACCTATTTAACGCCGATCGCTGAGAAATTATCTGTGTTGGCTAATCAAGCAGTGGCCGAGCAAGCAGTAGCCGATCGCGCCGATTTTGACCTTACCCTTGCCCGCCTACGCCAACAGTTGCAAACTTGGGCAATTCAGCCAGAACAAACGTTATCCACTTGGCTCAAACAACGCCAGATTAGTCTGTTAGGTCATGCCCATTTAGATCTCGCCTGGTTATGGCCGATCGCGGAAACCTGGGAAGCCGCCGAACGCACCTTTACTTCGGTGCTGAATTTACAAGCCGACTTTCCCGAACTGATCTTTGGCCACTCTAGTCCTGCCTTATATGCGTGGCTGGAAACCCATCGTCCCGAACTCTTTAGCCAGATCCAATCCCAGGTAAAAACGGGTCGTTGGGAAATTGTAGCGGGTCTATGGGTCGAGCCGGATTTTAACCTGATTCAGGGGGAATCCCTGGTGCGACAAGTCCTCTATGGGCAACGGTATATTCAGGAAAAATTGGGTGTTTTCAATCGGATTGCCTGGTTATCCGATAGCTTTGGGTTTTGCTGGCAACTACCCCAGATTCTCCAACAAGCCGGGATTGATTACTTTGTGACTCAAAAATTACGCTGGAACGATACGACCCAACCCAGCAACGATCTGTTTTGGTGGCAGGCCCCCGATGGCAGCCAGGTATTGAGCCTCATGTCCGCCCCGATCGGTGAAGATATTTCCCCTGTCAAAATGGCGACCTATGCCTGCGAGTGGGAACAAAAAACTGGAGAGTTAACCGCCCTCTGGCTACCCGGTGTTGGTGATCATGGCGGGGGACCTACCCGCGACATGTTGGAAGTGGCCCGTCGTTGGCAGCGATCGCCTTTTTTCCCGGAACTATGCTTTCAAACGGTCCTGGAATTTCTCGATCAGTTCAAAATTCAAAATTCAAAACTCAATGTTCACAATTCTGAGCTTTACCTAGAATTCCATCGCGGCTGTTATACGACCCACGCGGATCAAAAAGCATGGAATCGTTGTTGTGAAAACCTTCTCTACGAAGCAGAATTGTTTGCCTCGCTAACCCAAATGATGGCGGCACAAGCAGGGGAAGATATTACAAATCCTATGGCGACGACGCAAGCCCAATTAACCACAGCTTGGCAGCAGGTTTTATTTAACCAGTTCCATGATATTTTGCCCGGTACTGCCATTCCAGAGGTGTATGTCGAGGCTAATCGCGGTTGGCAGGCAGCAGAACAAACAGCCCAGACGATCCTCGATCAGGCGTTAGCGGCAATCAGCGATCGCATTACCATTCCTGAACCCCCTGTGACCGGGGCCATTCCCCTCGTTGTGTTTAACAGTTTGAATTGGGCGCGATCGCAGGTTGTTACTGTCACTGTACCCGATGCGAATTCCCAGTGGCAAATTTACGATTTAGCCGGTCAACCCCTTCTCACTCAGCCGATGACAGCCGAAACCAGCACCGATCCATCTCAAATTGCTTTCCTAACGCCCGAAATCCCTGGCGTTGGCTATCACCTTTTTTGGCTCGCCCAACAGCCCGCATCCCCTAAATCAAAAAATCTAAAATCTAAAAATCTAAAATCTAAAATCCCACCCGTTCAACGAACCGGGGCCTACACCCTCGAAAACGCCTACCTGCGGGTAACCGTTGATCCGGCGACGGGCAATCTCAGCAGTGTATGGGATAAGCAAGCCCAGCGGGAGGTTTTGCAATCACCGGGAAATCAACTGCAATTCTTTGCAGATACGGGTCAATATTGGGATGCTTGGAACATCGATCCCAACTATGCTCAACATCCTTTACCAGCCCCGGAACTGAAGGTTTTGCAATGGCTGGACATGGGTCCCATCATCGCTCGGTTACGGATCATTCGCCAATTTGGTCAATCTACGTTTTGGCAGGATTATATTCTTGAAGCCGAGAGTCCCCTGCTCAAAATCAAAACAACAGTCAATTGGCAAGAACGCCACACTCTGGTAAAGGCCGCATTTCCCGTTAACATTGAAGCCGATGTTGCGACCTATGAAATTGCCTGTGGCGCGATCGAACGTCCCCTGCGTTCCACCCAACCTGCCGATCGGGCTAAATGGGAAGTGCCTGCTTTACGTTGGGCTGACTTAACGAACACGCTTAAGGCGCAAAATTCCCAGGATAATCCGCCAATTTATGGCGTGAGTTTGCTCAACGATTGCAAGTATGGCTATGATGCCCAACCCGATCGGTTACGGCTGACCCTACTGCGGGGGGCAACTTGGCCCGATCCAGAGGCCGATTGCGGTCAACACCAATTTACCTATGCCCTCTATCCCCATCTGGGCAATTGGCAAACCGCCCATACCGTCCGGCAGGGTTACGCATTGAATGTACCGCTACGTGCTCGCTTGCTGATACCGACAACAGAACAGCGTGCCAGTGCGACCTTATCTCCGATCGGAACACTTCTCTCCATTCCAGCAGAAAATCTGGTCTTGATGGCTTTAAAACCGGCTGAGGATCAGGCCCAACACTGGGTGCTGCGCTGCTATGAGTGTCACGGTCAAGCGGCTGAGTTCAGGTTGGTCTCCGATTTAGCCCTAACGGTAGAAACACCTGTCGATTTGCTGGAGCGATCGTCCATAGGTGTGCCTAGCGGCTCATCTCCCTTAGTCATCCCCCCCTGGAAAATCATGAGTTTCCAAGTTGGGCCATGCCTATTGGATGAGCCTCGCGTTTGACACATCCCTATAGCCAGAGTATTCAGCCTCGCGATCGTGAGGGGGTGGCAAAGAGCGATCGTGTCTTCCGGGTTTTTAGTATCTAGAGATCTAGGAGAGACACTGCACAAATCTGGGTTTGGCTGGGTAAGCTAAAGATTGGCGTTTAGAGAGCTAATTGCATGACCGCAACTCCCACCAAACCTACCTATGAAGTTAAAGACCTCGCCCTGGCCGCCAAAGGCCAGCAGCGGATTGAATGGGCCGGACGGGAAATGCCCGTACTGCGCCAAATTCGCGATCGCTTCGCCCAAGAAAAGCCCTTCGCGGGAGTGCGGCTTGTCGCCTGCTGCCATGTCACCACCGAAACAGCCCATCTCGCGATCGCCCTCAAAGCCGGGGGAGCCGACGCCATCCTGATCGCCAGTAACCCCCTTTCCACCCAGGATGATGTCGCCGCTAGCCTCGTCAGTGATCACGGGATTCCCGTCTTTGCCATCAAGGGCGAAGATAACGAGACCTACCACCGCCACGTCCAAATTGCCCTTGACCACCGTCCTAACATTATTATTGACGACGGTAGTGATGTCGTCGCCACCCTTGTCAAACAGCGGCCCCACCAGATCGCAGACCTGATCGGCACCACGGAAGAAACCACCACGGGGATTGTCCGCCTCCGGGCAATGTTTAACGACGGGGTCCTCTCCTTCCCAGCAATGAATGTCAACGATGCCGACACCAAACATTTCTTTGATAACCGCTATGGCACCGGTCAATCAACCCTAGATGGCATTATCCGGGCCACCAATATTCTGCTAGCAGGCAAAACGATCGTCGTTGTTGGCTATGGCTGGTGTGGCAAAGGGACAGCCCTGCGGGCACGGGGTCTCGGTGGCAATGTCATTGTGACCGAAGTGAATCCGGTGCGGGCGATCGAAGCAGTGATGGATGGCTTCCGGGTCATGCCGATGGCCGAAGCGGCTCCCCTGGGGGATCTGTTCATCACGGTAACCGGCAACAAACACGTGATTCGGGAAGAACACTTCCTGGTCATGAAAGATGGCGCGATCGTGTGTAATTCCGGCCACTTCGATATTGAGATTGACCTGGAAGCCCTCAGCCGCCAAGCTACAGCCATCCGCGAAGTACGCAACTTCACCCAAGAATATCGGCTGTCCAATGGCAAATCCGTCGTTGTGCTGGGGGAAGGTCGTCTGATCAATCTGGCCGCTGCCGAAGGCCACCCCAGTGCCGTGATGGACATGAGTTTTGCTAATCAGGCCCTAGCCTGTGAGTATTTGGTGAAAAATCAGGGCAAGCTCGAACCTGGTCTGCATTCAATTCCCACCGAAGTTGATCAGGAAATTGCGCGGCTAAAATTGCAGGCGATGGGTGTTGGGATTGACCAGCTAACCGCAGCCCAGGTGGAGTACCTCAATTCCTGGACGAGCGGCACCTAGAGCAGCGCATGGTTGAATGATGCAGCGTTTAATATGCAACGTTTGTAGTGTTGGCTCTAGCCCGCAACGACTCAAGTCGTGACTACCAACATTGCGAGACTTGGCGTTGACTGTATAGGTCATGCCTCCTGCTCCCGGAACAACTGGGTCGTAGCCTCTACCTCCCTATCTGCGACCTCTCCAGTGACAGCCAAGTCTCCCTGGCCGCGCCCCTTGCGGTCTGGATGGGGTAGGCATCTTGCCTGCCCTGACGTTTAGCTTTTGCACCTGTGCCCAGCTTCAGTAGCAAGGGCACCTCGAAACATAGACATTTTGCGCTCACAAGCAACGTAATCTCGTCGGTTAGGGCAGTTGAACTGCCCCGATCCCAAATTAATCGAGGTGCTCACAAGATATTAGCCTGGGGTATTTTAGTGTTATGCCAACAGAACCTGCCCTCCAGCCGCTCGATGAGCATAATCAAATGCTCATGTCCCAGGTGCGCCCACCGGATTGGGTGAATCCCCAACCGACTGCCTGCTATGACCTGGTGGTGATTGGGGCAGGAACGGCTGGCCTAGTCGTCGCAGCGGGTACGGCAGGAATGGGCCTCGGTTTAAGAGTGGCCCTGGTTGAAAAAAGTTTGCTGGGAGGCGATTGTCTGAATGTTGGTTGTGTACCCTCCAAGTGTGTGATTCGTTCCGCCCGTGCCGTTGCGGCTCTGCGGGATGTCGCTCCTTACGGGATTCAGCCACCCGACGCGATCGCCATTGATTTTCCGGCGGTGATGCAACGTATGCGGCGAATTCGCGCTGGGATTAGCCATCATGATTCAGTGGAACGGTTTCGGCAATTGGGCATCGATGTATTTTTAGGATCGGCTCAGTTTGTTAATGGCAATACGATTGCAGTGAACGATCGTCACCTGTGCTTTAAAAAAGCAGTGATTGCCACTGGTGCCCGTGCCACGCGTCCGACAGTACCGGGACTAGCCGAAGCGGGCTATTTGACTAATGAAACCGTCTTTTCGCTGACGCATTGCCCCCCGCGACTTGCGGTGATGGGCGGAGGCCCGATCGGGTGTGAATTAGCCCAAACGTTTCAGCGCCTAGGGAGTCAGGTCACGTTGTTACATAAGCATAGCCATTTGCTCGATCGCGAAGATGCTGATGCAGCTGCGATTATTCAGGATCGCTTCCGTCAGGAAAATATCAACCTTGTCCTTGATGGCAGATTAGAAAAAGTTGAAGTCGTCCCGACAGGTAAGGTCATCACCTACCAACAGGATGGGATGCTAAAAATTGTTTTGGTTGATGAGATCTTAGTAAGCGTAGGACGCACGCCAAATGTGGAGGGTTTAAATTTAGAGGCAGTTGGCGTTGAATACGATAGCCGTGGCGGGGTCACGGTCAATGATTATTTGCAAACCACAAATCCGCGTATTTTTGCAGCGGGGGACATTTGCATGAATTGGAAATTCACCCATGCGGCAGACGCGGCAGCACGAATTGTGATTAAAAATGCCTTATTTGCTCCGTTTGGGTTGGGACGCAGTCGGCTAAGTACATTAGTGATGCCCTGGGTGACCTATACGGACCCAGAAATTGCCCATGTGGGCCTCTATGAATCGGAAGCTCAGACGCAAGGATTAAATACAAATATTATTAAGATCCCCCTAAGCAGTGTCGATCGTGCGGTTACCGATGGTGAAACCGAGGGCTTTATCAAAATCTTGCATAAACAGGGATCGGATCAAATTCTGGGAGCAACGATCGTGGCCCGCCATGCGGGAGAAATGATTAGTGAAATTACACTCGCGATCGTGACGAAGCAGGGACTCAATGCCCTAGCCAGTGTGATTCATCCCTATCCCACCCAAGCAGAGATGATTAAAAAGGCGGCAGATACCTATCGTCGGACATTGTTGACCCCTCGCACCCAATCCTTCTTAAAATTGTTATCAAAACTCAGTTAAGGGCTTAGAGGCGGATGACAACCTTTCTCGGTCTGACGAAGTACATCCAAACCTTATCAACCAGATACTCAAGTACCTTGCCTACCGCCGTTCCCTCTCTCATGAAGTACGGTCAAGCCTAGCGAACAAGGGGCTTAAGCCCCTTGGCTGTACCTCACCAAGTATGGAAGTACTGTATCTCTCATTGGATATAAAAGTGCTGTATCAGGGCTAGCTATCGGTTGAGCCTGGATACGGAACCGGATAGCATTAAATGTAATCATACGGAGGCAAAAGCGTGACCTATTTCAGCGGTATGCAGCTTCTCTGGTTGCTGGCAGTTTCCACGCTAATGCCAGCAGGAGGGGAGGTCTCTAGGTTGAACCTCCAAGGATGGCTGCACGAAGCCTTGCAGTGGGTAGAAGGATTGGGCGTCGAGGGTGGTTTCATTTTTATTGCCCTTTATATTGGGGCCACGGTGGCTTTTTGGCCAGGATCGATTTTAACGCTGGGCGCAGGTATTATTTTTGGCGTATTTTGGGGTTCGATTTATGTATTTATTGGGGCAACGATCGGCGCGATCGCGGCGTTTTTAGTGGGACGCTATCTGGCACGGGGCTGGGTTAGCCAAAGGATCGCCAGTCAGCCAAAATTTGCCGCAATCGATCAGGCCGTTGCGAGAGAAGGCTTCAAAATTGTCCTCTTGACCCGCCTTTCGCCCGTCTTCCCCTTTAATCTGTTGAATTATGCCTTTGGTATTACGGGCGTGAGCTTGAGGGATTATGCCCTGGGTTCGATCGGGATGATACCGGGTACGGTGATGTATGTCTATCTAGGTTCATTGGCCGGGGATCTGGCCATGCTGGGGACAGCAGAACCACCGACCAATGCGACGGTACAGTGGGTGATTCGCATTATCGGGTTTCTGGCCACGCTGGCGGTCACCGTCTATGTCACCCGCCTTGCCCGTCGGGCGTTAGCCGCTGAATTGAAAGAGCTTCAGCCCTAGGCAGGGGGCAATGGTTCCAGCCGTTTCTGATGCGGGCAGGGAATGGCCATACCTGGCAATACCTGTGCCAATTGGGCACCCAGCGTCTGCAAGTCCTGATTTTTCGGTAAGGTGTTAACTGTAGAACCACGTTTACCCACACTGTTAATCACGATCGCATGGATACCAAAGCCTTCAAGCGTGCGCTCCAGCACTCCGACAACTACCACCGCAAGGGATTTGGCCACGCTACCGAAGTGGCAGGTGTCATGGAGCAAGAGTACCAGAGCAATCTAATCCAGGAAATTCGCGATCACCACTATCAGTTGCAGCGGGGCAACGTCACCATTCGGCTGGCCGAAGCCTTTGGATTCTGCTGGGGAGTCGAGCGGGCAGTAGCAATGGCCTATGAAACCCGGCAGCATTTTCCCCAGGAACGGATTTGGATTACAAACGAAATTATCCATAACCCCTCCGTGAACCAACGCCTGCGGGAAATGCAAGTCGATTTTATCCCCGTCAACAATGGTCAGAAAGATTTCACCGGGATTGCAGCAGGGGATGTGGTAATTCTGCCGGCCTTTGGTGCCAGTGTTCAGGAAATGCAGTTACTTAATGACAAAAACTGCACGATCGTCGATACCACCTGCCCCTGGGTCTCGAAGGTCTGGAACACCGTCGAAAAGCACAAAAAGGTTGATTACACCTCGATTATTCACGGCAAATACAACCACGAAGAAACGATCGCCACCAGTTCCTTTGCCGGTAAATATTTGATTGTCCTGAATCTAGACCAAGCCCGCTATGTCTGCGACTACATCCTCAAGGGCGGCGATCGGACCGAGTTCATGGCCAAATTTGGGCGAGCTTGTTCGGCAGAATTTGACCCCGATCGCGACCTAGAACGGGTAGGCATTGCCAACCAAACCACCATGCTCAAGAGCGAAACCGAGCAAATTGGCAAACTGTTTGAGCATACGATGCTGCAAAAATATGGTCCCCTAGACCTCAATCAACACTTTCTCAGCTTCAACACCATCTGCGATGCTACCCAAGAACGCCAGGATGCCATGCTAACCCTGGTGGAAGCCCCCCTGGACTTGATGGTCGTCATTGGCGGCTTCAACTCCTCGAATACAACCCACTTACAGGAAATCGCCATCGATCGCCAGATTCCCTCCTACCACATCGACAGCGCCGATCGCATCGGTCCCGGCAACCGGGTAGAACACAAACCCCTCGGTCAAGATCTCGTAGTACACGATCCTTGGCTGCCAGCAGGGCCGATTACCGTAGGCGTTACCTCCGGTGCCTCCACCCCCGATAAGGTGGTTGAACAGGTGATTGAGAAAATTTTTGCCCTGAGTACCGACCTCGCCGCCCCAGCTTCAGCCCTCACGCGTTAGGGATTCTAGGGATAGTGGCTCACCACTGGCCGTGGGGGCATACTGCACCACCTGATTGCGGCCCTGGTGCTTCGCTTGATAGAGTGCCCGATCGGCCCCCGATACCAAAAGATTGGGGGGGCGATCACTATTGGGGACAAACCCAAACACACCCAAACTCAGGGTGACATAGGCATTCACCGCCGAGTCTAGATGTTCAACCTGGAGCTTGGCTAACTCCTCGCGAATGGCCTCCGCCACCCGCTTGGCCCCCGCTGGTGGGGTACCCGGCAGGAGGACCGCAAACTCTTCTCCACCATAGCGGGCTACTAAATCCGTGGTCCGACGCGCGGCCTGCTGTAAAGCGTGGGCCACCTGTTGTAAACAACGATCGCCCGCCGGGTGGCCGTAGGTATCGTTATATGCCTTGAAGTAATCCACGTCGCAGAGGATTAAGGACAAAAATCCCTGTTCGCGCAGCATCCGTTGCCATTCGTAGGTCAGACGCTCCTCAAAACAGCGACGGTTGGCAATCCCAGTTAGCTCATCGAGAATTGAAATACGCTGTAATTCTTCATTGGCTTCGCGCAGAGCCAGTTCAATTTGCTTGCGCTGCTCAATTTCCAGCCGTAATTCCTGGGTGCGCTCCTCCACCTTTTGCTCCAGGGTTTGGGCATAGTCTTCTAGTTGCTGGTAGGAGAGCTTGAGATTCGCCCATAGCACCCAGCCAATACTCACGATCGCAGCACTGCCCACGGCCAATAAGGGCATAAAGGTTGGCACCCACCAACCCAACAAAAACAGGAGATAGGCTGCGAGCAAGAGACCACCACTCCAGCCCAGGAGGCCGAGGAGGACCCACCAACGATAACTCAGAAAATGCACCCCCAAGGCCGCCCCCCCAGCGGCCCACACCCAAACCCACAGCCATTCCAGCCACTCTGGCCAAGTTTGCAGCAACGATCGGCCATCTAGGGCGGCGCTAATCAATTGACTGGTGAGGTGGGCATGGATTTCGATCCCCGTATGGGCACTCAGATCATCCGTACTGAAGGAACTATAGAAAGAATCCCCCAAGCTAGGCGCTTTCGGGCCGATCAGGACAATGCGATCGTAGAAAAGGGTATCCGGCACCCGCCCCGACAGGACATCGAACATACTCACCGTCTTAAAGGGACAATCCCGTCCGCCCTCCTGGCAAGCTGGCCCTCGCAGATTCAGCAGGATTTGGTAACCCCGATCGTCCGCTCCCCAATACCCCCCATCATGCCCCAAAAACTGCTGGATCACCGCCTGCCCTAGGCGTACCCGCTGCCGAGGTGGGCCTCCTAGTCCGCCCCCCGCTAGGGGGACTGGGGTGACCCCTTCCCCCTCCAGGTAACGCAACGCCAACACCAACGCCAAACTTTCCCGAAGTACCCCATGCATATCGGTCGCCGTCAATAAGCCCCGCCGAATCTTAGCATCCGTATCAATGACAAAATCCGAAATACCCACCTGGGTCTGGGGTGCCAGGGCTGGGGGGTGCCTAACATTACTACCTAGAATTTTCTGAATTCCAATCAGGTGAGGGGTTGTCTGAAAGATGTGTACCAGTTCTGCGTAGCCCGGTTCAACCGGCAAGTCACGATAGAGATCCAACCCAATCACCCGTGGCTGGGCACTGCGGATTCGTTCGAGTAGCTGGGCTAATATCTGATCCGACATGGGCCATTGCTGGAGTTGGGCAATATCGCTTTCCGAAATCCCCACAATCACAATGCGCGGATCGGGACCTTCCCGTGGCCGCCAGCGAAATGCCTGGTCAAGCAGTACCCATTCCAGAAGTTGAAAAACGCCCGTAAAACTCAGCAGGACGATCGCGCCTGTCACACCCGAAGCAATCAGCAGGGGCAACCGCCAAGGGCGAAGATTGGGTAAGCGTGCGTGTAGCCCCACCATCGAGCAACCATGAGGAATCGTAAACTAACTGAAAACGAATATACCCATCCGGGTCACGAGAACGGTGATGCCAATCCCCGCCGCTAGGCCCAGCCAGGGGTTGAAGGCCACCCCTCTGGCACCCCTAACCCCTATGCTCAAAATTATTAACCAATGGCTAGCACAATCCCCCCTATTCTAGCGATTCACCGATCGCGATCGTGGCTCAGGGATACACCTGGGATTTAGGAACACCTTTAGGAAATTGGTTAGGCAATCGGTTTAATAAGGATGCCAGTCCCATTGAAAACGGCAGCTCCCAAAAACGATACTCCAACTGTTCGTCCAGACCCATCCGGGTTGGCGAGCACCGGTAGCCGTCAAAACCCCCGTCCCTAGAGCTTGCCAAGGACGGCGAAAGCGGGCGATCGCCGCACTGCTTGGCGTTGCCCTTACCGCTTGGCGGTGCTCAGATCAACGGCTTCGAGTTCGGAGGGGCGGAAGGTGACCAAGTGATCCCAGTTGCCCCCCTCAAACAGGACAGCAACCTTACCGTTACTAATCCGCTGCACCAAGCCCTGAAAACCGTAGTAAATGTCATCAATGTTAGTCACGCGCACGGTGGAACCGGGAAGAATCATCGCTGGCGATCCGTTCACTACACTTTACCCTTACTAGCCTAGCGGTTCTTGACCACGATGCACCGGCAGGACACATTCGGGTTGATCGTGCCCTGAGCCGTACCGGTGCGCTGGGGGGCCGATCGCCTGCCTGGGTGGCGAGGGATAGGTAACTGTGCCGACATCTGCTGGTCAATTCTGCCACAACAACCGGGCAATCCACGCGGCCACGGCTGCATACGGGTTCCCTACTCAGCATCCGCTTGGCGGCCCGTCACCGATAACCCACCCACCAGCAGCGAGGGGGTGTAACAAGCGCCATTCCACTCCGCATCACCGCCCAGTTCAATCACCTGTTTCAAAGCCGTGTAGACATTACCCGACACCATCGTGTCCTTAATACGACCGAGAATCTCGCCGTGGCGGACCCGATATCCTAAATCAACATTGATCGAAAACTCTCCCGAAATGCCCGCCCCACCGCCCAAAATCTGATCCACAATAATGCCATCCGCCATCGTAGCAATCAGTTCATGGAGCAGCTTCCCAGGCTGATCGGCGATCGCGGCTCCCGGTTTCACCAATAAATTGAATACCCCCGGCGTGGGATAACTGCCCAACCCAGGCCGAAAGCCATTGCCCGTGGTGCCACTGCCCAAGGCACGCCCCATGCGGTGATCGGTATAGAACAATTGCAAAATCCCATCCCGGATAAAGGTAATCGGACGGGTGGGGACGCCCTCGTCATCAAAGGGACAGCTAAAAGGACCTTCCGTAGGCGACTGCATGAGGGTAATACTCTCCGCCATCACAGGGGCACCCAGGCGATCGCTCCAGGGGGAGGCCCGCTCCACCACCTGCTTCCCATTCAGGGCAGCCTGGACAGTCCCCCAGAGCATATCAGCAGCCTTAGCGGTGAAGAGCACTGGCATTCGTTTGCTGGGGGCGATCGCGGTTTGCCGTGCCCAATCAAGACGTTGCAAAATTTGGTGGGCGAGGGTCACCGGGTCCAGGCTACCCCGTTGGGTTTGGCCGTCCGAAACATTGAGGAAATCATCCCCCCGGACCCAGTCCGCTGACAGATAGCCGCTGAGGGTGATATCGGTGTAGCTACAATCCAGGCCCTTAGAGTTGAGCAACCGCGTAGTTTCTGACTCACACTCCCATTCAGCGTTACAAATGGCCTCCGGGTAGGACTCGCGCACGAGGGCGATCGCGGTTTCCCCCCAGGTCATGAGTTGCTGTACCGCCACCGCCTCCCCCAGATCGGGATACTGGGTAATACTACCGGGGGTAAGGTCAATGGTTTCCGGTTCGTTTAAGTCACTCAGGGCGATCGCCCGATCAACCAATAGCTGGGGCGCAACGGGACCGTAGGCAACCGCAAGACCGGGTTGACCATTCCGCCAAATGCGCAGGGCGGTCCCCTCACTTTCCGTGACCTCAATCTGTTTGAGACGATTCGCCTCAAAGAATAGGGGGCGCGAGAAGGACTGGCTCTGAAAAACCTCAGCGGCTTCAGCACCAGACTTTGCCGCTAACTCAATCAACTGCTCCGCAAGGGAGTCGGTTTTGGCATTCATGGAGTTACGCACGATTTCTCGTCGGGAAAGCGACACCAACCGCAAGGCAACACGCCCTGAGAGTTAATTTACGGCAAATCGAGGGTCTGGAGGAGCCAAAATCCGGCAAAGGCTTCTGACTGGGGATCGGACTGAACGGCAAGAAAATGAACGTTTTGGGCGTTTCGTTTGCGGTCTTCAAAGGTTTGGGCTTCCTCTTGGGCCGTGCGATCGCGCAGGGGAACCAATAGCCACTGCTCATTCGCACCGGTTTGTAACAATAACTGGTTGGGGGGGGTCCCCGCAGCTTGCAAACTGGCCACTTCCAAACCGGACATCCAAGCCGCCAGGGGCAGTGCCCGTGAGGAGTAGATAATCAGGCCAGGAATTTGGGTCTCAGGGGCCAGATCAAAGAGGGTCAGGGGAAAGACCTCGCCAAAGTCGATCGCCCAGTCGCCCAGATCAGCAAAGGTCGCTGCTTCCAGGGTGACAAAGCGCCACTGTTCCCCCCGCAGAGCGTCAGGGAGGCGCTGCACACTGCCGCCTTGCATTTGCACGGAAGGGGATTGGCCCGGTTGATAGCCCGGTTGTTGGGGATAAAAGTCGGCTTCGCGTTGCTTGATCCAAGCCCAGAGGGCAAAGGTGCGCCGACTGGCGATTGCGGGAATATTGAGTTCTCCACAGGCGCGGCTGATCATATTCGTCATCTGCCGCCGAAAAAAGCGGATTTTGTCCGGGGGCTGCGCGGCTTTAGCGATCGCTGTTGTCAGCGCCTCCTTTAGCCAGATGGAATTGACCTGGTTGCTATCGCAAAATTGGCTATAGCGAAACAGGGTATCGAGGGAGCAATTGGGGGCGAGGGGACTCTCGCACACCAACATCTCCCAGCGTTTTTTATTATTCTCATCCACGATCGGGCGTGAGTAGAAATCCAGTTCCCAAATGGTATTCATGCAAGGTTGCGAGTAGGTTGCGCATCGGCAGCGCGTCGCCACCGGCGAATTGATGACAACTGCATTTAGAAGCGTACAGGTTTTGGGGACCGGGGGGGTAGTTATGCCCATCGTTCAGCCCGGGAGGATCAGGATCAGGGTTTAGACTCAGGACAGAGGTTAGCCCCCCGCGCTAAGCGGTAGCCCCCCAAAAGGGGGGGAAGGTCGTGGGAATCGCCGTGGGTTTTCTCCCCTAGCCATTCGTATAATCCAGTCATCCAGATAATTCAGCAGGCCGCATAAACGTTAACGGGTGATCGCCAATGGACGCAGGTGTGTTGTTGAAGGGGATAGCGATCGGGTTGGCGATCGCGGCTCCGGTGGGGCCGATCGGGGTGCTGTGTATTCGACGCACCTTGGCCGACGGGCAGTTAGTCGGTCTGCTGTCGGGGTTGGGGGCAGCCACGGCGGATGCGGTGTATGGGGCGATCGCGGGGTTTGGGCTAACGATCGCGGCCAACTTTTTGCTCAACTATGCCGCTGGGTTACAACTCCTGGGCGGTCTCTTTCTCTGCTACCTGGGGGTGAGGACATTCCTAACGCCACCCGCCCTAGAGGCCGCCACGGTTGAGGGGCGGGGGTTGCTGGGGGCCTATGCCTCAACGTTTTTCCTGACCTTGACGAATCCAGCCACGATTTTGGCCTTTATGGGGGTGCTGACGGGGTTGGGAATTTTAAGCCACGATCGCGGCTCAGCGGCCCTATTGGTATTGGGGGTATTCCTAGGGTCAGCCCTGTGGTGGTTGATTTTGAGCAAGGGTGTTAGCCTATTCCGCACGCGCTTGACTCAGACAGGATTACAGTGGCTCAACCGACTTGCTGGCGTCGTTATTTTCGCCTTTGGCTTGCTGACGCTGTTACCCGATTTCTAAGCCCCCAACCCACTCCCCGTCCGCGACGGTTGGCTACCCTCACTCGCTACCTCTTGGGAGGCCTCCTGCTGTTGGGCTTGGGCCTATCGGGGGGTGCCCCGTGGCCCTGGCCTGTCCCCGCGATCGCGCAGCCTCCCCAAGGAGAAATCGCCCAGAAGCAGCCCCTCTCGGTGGATGACCTGCAACGTTACCAGCAACAGGTGGAGCAGTATCGCAGTGGCCTAAACCAACGGCGGCAGCAACTGGAGCAAATCGAATCCCTGGTGCAGCGCAACGTCGTGGGGTTGGATTACAACCTAAAAACGACCGACGGTCAACTCCAAGACAGCGAATATCAACTTCAACTGGCCGAGAAAAATCTGAAGTTGTTGCAAGCGGACCTCATGCAAGCGCAAGCCAGCTACCAGCAGCAACAGTCCGCCACGATCGCCCGTCTTCGCTTTCTGCAACGGCAACAAGGCGTTCAAGGCTTAGCCGTCCTGCTTAAAAGCGATAACCTCACCGACTTCCTCGCCCGTCGTCACCAGTTAAAGCAACTGTTTAACCACGATCGCGAGCAACTCCTGGCCCTGCAAACCGAAGCCGACAAGCTCAACCAACAACGGCTGATTGTGGCACAACAGAAAAACGCGATCGCCCTGATCCAGCAACAGATTTTGGCCCAGCGATCGCAATTTACCGCCCAACGGGCCGCCCAAACCGCATTGATGCAGCGATTACAGACCGATCGCCAAGCCCTCCTCGCTGCCGAAGCCCAGATCGCCCGTGATTCCGTCAGCCTTACCCAACTGATTCGGACCCGTGGCGGGACCACCCCTGGCCCCCAACTGCGGATCATCCAGGGACGGCGGGGGCGAGGCCGCATGATCTACCCCGTCAATGCCCCCATCACCAGCCACTTCGGCTGGCGCGTCCATCCCATCCTGGGTACCGAACGCTTCCACGCGGGTACCGACTTCGGTGCCGATCACGGCACACCCATTGTGGCAGCGGCGGCAGGCACCGTCCTTGTTGCCGACTGGTATGGGGGCTACGGCAATGCTGTTGTCATTGACCACGGCGGCGGCATTACCACCCTCTACGGCCACTGTAGCGAACTCTACGTCACCGAAGGCCAAACCGTCATGGCGGGCCAAGCGATCGCCGCGATCGGTTCCACCGGCCTCTCCACTGGCCCCCACCTCCACTTTGAAGTCCGCGAAAACGGCGACCCCGTTGACCCCATGAACTACCTCTAACCCCCCTTCGTGCCCCTTCGTGCCCTTCGTGTCTTAGTGGTTCATAACCCCGTTCATAGCCCGCCCATAACCCCATTCATAACCCCGTTCATAACCCCACCCCAAACAAGCGACAATAGTCACCAACCCTGCATTCACCAAGGACCCAGACACTCATGGCCAACATCCGCGTCGGCAACGGCTACGACATCCATCGCTTAGGACCCGATCGCCCCCTCATCCTCGGCGGCGTCAAAATCGACCACGAACTTGGCCTCATCGGCCACAGCGATGCCGATGTCCTCACCCACGCCATCATGGATGCCATGCTCGGAGCCGCCAGCCTGGGCGATATCGGCCACTACTTCCCCCCCGAAGACCCCAAGTGGAAAGGCGCCGATAGCCTGCAACTCCTCACCCAGGTCAACGAGCTGATCCTCAACCAGGGCTGGCAAGTCGGTAACGTCGATTCCGTCATCGTCGCCGAACGGCCCAAACTCAAACCCCATCTCGCCCAAATGCGCGATCGCCTGAGCGCTTGCCTCCGGCTCACCAGCAACCAGGTCAGCATCAAAGCCACCACCAACGAACGCCTCGGACCCATTGGCCAAGAAGAAGGGATTGCCGCCTATGCCGTCGTTCTGCTCCATCGTCGCTTTTAACCCAGGGGTTAACCCCAGGCTCAACCCGCAATCTCTGCAAATTTACGGAGCGATCGATTGACAAAAATTTACCCTTGAATTAAGAACCATAAACTTATATTTTTTAAGATTAAAGTAAAATCATTTATTAACAATTGTTGTGTGCAAGTCCGCTTTTTAAGAATTGTTGCGAATTTGCGGATGTCACGTTTGGGTGGGTGCATCCCCCTTTTGGCCTATGCCAACGCCTTGAAATCCCAGCAAATAGGAATGAAAAGTGGATCGGCCCTTACAACATCAGGACAGTGATCAAGCCTACGGCATCGCTGCGATCGGCCCTCTGGAGAGAACCGCAGCTAACGTTTATCCATGCGCTAGGCAGCCCGCGTTGGACTACTTTTTTGCGATTTCCCCCGATTTACTCGGTGTGATTAATCCGAATGGCTACTTCCATTGCTTAAATTCCAGTTGGGAGCGGGTGCTGGGCCTAACGATCTCGACGTTGCAACAAAAGCCCTGGTTTGAGTGGTTGGCGGGAGGCGATCGCGCGGTTGCCAGGGCGATTCACGATCGCCTCGGTCCCGATTGTCCGCACCTTCAGTTTCAAGGGCACGTCGATTGCCCGTTACGTCCGTCACCGCCTTTAGCTTGGCAACTCTTCTATCAAGCCGATCAACCCTGGATCTATGTCATTGCCCAGGTTGTGTCACCGCCCCCCTCCGACCACACCCCCACCTGGGAAAGTGAGGCACAATTCCAGCATCTCGTTGAAACGATTGAAGACTACGCCATCTATCAACTCGATCGGAAAGGGCACATCGTCAGTTGGAATATTGGAGCCGAGCGGATTCACGGTTACACAGAGGCCGAAATGATTGGCCAATCCGTGACTCGGTTATATCCGCCAGAAGCGATCGCCGCCGGTAAGTTTGAACAAGAACGCCAGACCGCACTGGCTACGGGCCATTACCAGGACGAAAGCGAACGGGTGCGCAAGGATGGGTCGCGCTTTTGGGTGAATTCCGTGTTGACGACCCTATACGATCGCCACGGCAACCTCCAGGGATTCACCAAGGTAACCCGTGATATTACGGAACGGAAGCAACATGAAGCGCTGTTACAGCATACCAACGAACTGCTGGAGCAACGGGTGGCCGAGCGCACAGCGGAACTGTTGAGCGCAAATCAGCAGCTACGGCATGAAATCGAGGAGCGCCAGGAAGTGGAGGCCAAACTCCGGCGCTCGGAAGAGCGCTTGCGTCGCCATGCGGAACAACTGCGTCGTCTCCTGCGCCAACTCAAGAACACCCAAGCCCACCTCATCCAGGCCGAGAAAATGTCTAGTTTGGGGCAGTTGGTGGCCGGTGTGGCCCATGAAATTAATAATCCCGTCAGCTTTATCTCCGGGAATTTAACCCATGCCCGCCAGTACTTACACGACCTGCTAGAGGTTCTCGCCCTCTACCGTAAGCACTACCCGGAACCTGCCTTAGAAATTCAGGCCCAGGAACTGGCCATTGATGTGGATTTCCTCGTCACCGATTTGCCTGCCCTGCTGAACTCCATGATGTTGGGGGCCGATCGCATTCACCAGATTGTCCTCTCCCTGCGCAACTTCTCCCGCCACGATCAGGCCGCCTGCAAGGCTGTTGATATTCATCAAGGGCTGGACAGCACTCTGCTGATCCTGCGCCACCAGTTAACCCTGCCCGATGGCCGTCAAACCATTACGGTGGAAAAAGACTATGGTGACTTACCCCTGGTGGAGTGCTATCCCGGACAACTGAACCAGGTCTTTATGAATTTGCTGAGTAACGCGATCGATGCGATCGCCGATCGCTTTGCCCCGCCCGCACAAGCCCCCAGTTGCGATCGCTTTGCCGATAAACCCGTCACGTCAGGAGACTCCCAGTCGGCACTGGTGGTTGCCCCCCCCCAGACAGACATCCGTTCTCAGGGGCAACTGCTGACCGCCCCGACTCCCACCCTGCGCCTCCAGACGGAACAAACCGACCCCGACTGGATCACAATTCACATTGCCGATAATGGCATTGGCATCCCGGCAGCCCTGCAACAGCAGTTGTTTGACCCCTTCTTCACCACCAAACCCGTCGGTAAAGGGACAGGGCTAGGGCTATCCATCTCGTACCAGATCATTGTGGAACGGCATCGGGGCCACCTCCACTGCCAATCGCAACCAGGGGTAGGCACCACGTTTACGATCCGCATTCCGTTGCGGCAACAGCCTTAATCACCTCAACCTCTCCGCTCAGCGATGACTATCGGTTTTGGTGTATCTCTGTTATGGTCATTTGCGGGCAGACTAGGTATAAAGCAGATGCGTGCTGTGGCGCTCGTGAACGGATGTCGTGAACGGATATGTTAACCCACGTTGACCGTCTCCTCTTTGTCAGAGGTGTTCCTGTCTTTAAGGAACTGCGAGATGATTTTCTCGTGAAGTTGGCTGCGGTCATGGAGGAAGTCGAGTTCCCAGCCAATTACACCATCTTTGCCGAGGGACAGGAGGGGCGATCGCTGTATATTGTCGTTTCCGGGCGGGTATCGGTCCACACGGGGAAGGAAGAGTTGGCCCAGTTAACCCCAGGGGCTTGCTTTGGGGAAATGTCGGTGTTTGATGCGGAACCGCGATCGGCCTCGGTGACCACCCTGAGCCGCTGCGAGTGCCTCACCCTGAATCAGCAGCAATTGTATGAGGCGATCGAGGAAACCCCTGGGATTGCCATTAACATTATTCGTCTCCTATCCTCCCGCATTCGCGAGTTGAACCAAAAGCTCAAGGCCAAGGATCTCATGCACCAGCGGGTCATGGCCTTCTACGAAACCCAAGGAGCGATCGCGCCGGATGGCCGTCTCTCCGATTTAGGTCCCACCCGGCGCTAGTAGGTTCGTTACACTGGGATGAGTATGCTGCCAACCCCGATCGTGATATCAGGCTAGAGGCAAATCGTGGCTCCTAATCCGTTTTTTGTGGGTGGCCCCACCCCCAGCGACTATTTTATTGGACGTTCAACTGAAATTAAGATTGCCTTTGACCAAATTAGTAAGCGTGCCCATGCCGCTTTCTACGGCAGTTCTGGCATGGGCAAATCCTCCCTGTTAAAGCTGTTCCTGTGTCCGGAAATTTGGCAACAGCAGGGGCAGGCAATGGATAAAGCCTGCATTGTTTATATTAATTGCACCGATATTAACCCGTTTACACCTCCGCGCTTTTTCCGGGAAATTCTGGTTGCCCTCCAGGAGGAAGTTGACGCCGACCCCGCTCTGGCGGCAGAGGTGGGGGCAAGGCTGCACGGGGACACCCCAATCACCAAGGGCGATTTGCGTAAAGTGTTGAAAACTATCGGTCAACGCGATCGCTTTTTATTGCTGTTAATTGATGACTACGACTATGCCCTGCGTGCCCACGCGGACTACAGCGAAACTGAAATGCTCACCTTCCTGAGCGAGTTTCGTAACCTGGCGGTCCACAGTCGGGAAAGTCGCTATTTGGCCACGATCGTCACCTCCTTCCGACGGCTGACCGAATTGGGTCCCCCCCTGCCCCCCAGTGGCTCCCCCTGGTATAACCACTACCTCTTCCAACCCCTGCGGCCTTTCTCAGATCAGGAAGTCGAAACCCACTTTTTCCAGGTGGATTCGCCGTTGTTTATGCCGATCGTCCCGTCCCTCAAGGCAGGAGTGTTGGAAATCACCAATGGCCACCCGGCCCTACTCCAACAGGCGGGATATTTACTCTACGACACGCTACAGGCAGGGCAAATCCCCGATATCGAAGCCTTTGCCCGCGACTTTGAAAGCCGGACCGAACATTTTTTCAAAAACACCTGGGACTTCTCCACGGAAGCGGAGCGCGTCTTAATGATGCTGATTGCGCTGCTGCGCCTCCAGGGACGGCTCAACCAACGCGACAGCTACCGCCTCAATGGCATTGACCTCATCTTAAGCCAACGCCGCCGCGAACTGATCGATCTAGAGGAACGGGGGGTCATCAAACCCCTCCGCCCGCCCGCCGAGACAGCCTATGCCTTTGCATCCTCTATGATGGAATGGTGGGTGATTCAGGAACTCGAAAACAGCGACGAAGCCATCCTGGCTGGGCGTGAGCGGGTCTTGCTTAACCTGATGAGTCGCGATCAGGTCGAGCAGGTGCAGGCCGTCATCCGACAGGTATGGCAGCAGCGAGAAGCGGTGCGATCGCTCATCGAATGGATTGTGCGCTTGTTGAAAGCCTAATTCATCGGGGTGCTTTGATGCTTGATCAAACCCACATTCAACCGTGGGTCATTAACCATATCTCCAGGGTAAGGGTTTGAGGATTCAGGATATCCGGTATGGCATCTCCAACCACAACGCTCATCAAAGAAAATCCCTACATTATTGGTCGGCCTATTTACGAGCCAGAGCGATTCTTTGGACGGGAAGACCTCTTCCAATTTGTCGCCGATAATTTAGCGAAACAGGCGAAGGTCATTCTGCTCCACGGCCAGCGGCGGATTGGCAAGTCGTCCGTGCTGTCCCAAATTCCTAACTTTGTCAGACTGCCAGACTTTGTTTTTGTTTCCTTGTCCCTAGAAGGGCAGGGAGATAAGCCCTTGGCCGAGGTTCTCCATGTGCTGGCGGGCGAAATCCTGGCGGAACTCGATTTTGCGCCTGAGCAAGTAGAACTACCGGATGAGACTGTGTTTCAACAGCGGTATCAAGTGTTTGCTGAGGTCTTTTTACCCCAGGTCTATCGCGTCCTCGCGGGGAAAAAGTTGGTGTTGCTCCTGGATGAATTTGATGTCTTGCACAGCAACGGGCCGGGGACTGCTGTGGAGCAGTTTTTCCCCTACTTGCATGAGGTCGTCGATCGCCATGAGTCCCTCTTTATCATCCCGGTGGTGGGGCGACGGCTGAACGATCTGCCGAATTTGCTCAACCTGTTCCGCGAAGCCCCCTACCAGGAGGTGGGGTTACTCCGACCGGAACCCACCTATCGCCTGATTACGGAACCCGCCAAAGGGGTCCTGCACTACCACGCCGATGCGCTGGAGGCCATCCTGGAATTGGCGGCGGGGCACCCCTACTTCACCCAAGTCCTCTGCTTTGCAGTCTTTACGCAGGCCAGGGAGCAACAACAGTGGCAGGTGCATCGTGTAGATGTCGAAGCGGTGATTGAGCGGGCGATCGAGATTGGGGAAGGGGGCTTGGCTTGGTTCCGGGATGGCTTGCCGCTTCCGGAGCGGGTTGTCCTGTCAGCAGTGGCCGAATCCCAACAGCAACGGGCGGAAGCTCCCCAGGCAGCGGCGGATATTCTGACGCTGTTGCAGCATCATGGCGTGGAACTGACGGACACCCTTTATCAAGCTGGTTTGCGTCTCCTGGAGTGGCATTTTATCCGAGAACCCGCCCTGCCACCCTCGGCCCATCCCCGCCACGTTTATGACGTGACGATCGATCTCGTTCGCCGTTGGCTCGTGAAGCGCTATCCCCTGCGGGACGAAATTCTAGAACTGGAGAAACTTGATCCCCAGGCCCAACGCCTCTATGAGGAAGCCAGTCAACTCTACCAAGCGGGCGATCTGACGGCAGCGATCGCGGCCTATGAACAAGCCCTCAGCCATAATCCCAACCATTTTAGTAGTTTATTTGATCTGGCCCATGCCTATTGGGAGGCTCAGCGCCGCGATCGGGCACGGGCACTCTGCCAGCGACTGGAGTTGGTCGATCCCATTCGGGTGGCCATGTTCGCCCCCCCGCTCCCGGAACCGGCCACCAAACCCTCCCCTAACGTAGCCGCGTCCGTCCTTCAACACCCGGCCATCCAGAGCTTGCGACAACGGATTGCCGATCACCAAACGAAAATTGCCCAGGAACAACACAAGCCCCATCCCAACTGGAATCTGATTGCACACTGGCAAATGAGTATTCATGCCTTTGAAAAAAGTGTTCAGCAGCTTTGCCAACGCTTGGAGTCCCGGCAATGATCCAGATGAGCGATCGTCCTATTCCTACCCATAACGACACCCTCAGCGCCCTGATCACGGAACTGGGGGAAGAAAGTCAGCAGGTGGTTGCCCTGATCAACCAATTGCGGCTCCCCCACCTCACACCCCAGCAACAGGTGGCCATCTTGTCCGAGTTACTGGCCTCAGTCGTGCATTTACATATCCACTGTGATGCGTCCTTCCAAGACTTACTCGTGGCCGAGATTGAGGACCTGACACGGGCAGAACCGGGTTAGGGTGGGTGACGCCATCCTTGGAATTGCCGCATGAGTCCTGGGGGGAATTTGACTCAAGGGAAGAATTTGACTGAGGACCTTGCCCCTGGGGAATAATCGACTATACTGGGAAAGCGCAACGCGGGGTAGAGCAGTCTGGTAGCTCGTCGGGCTCATAACCCGAAGGTCAGTGGTTCAAATCCGCTCCCCGCCACCAACTAAATCTAAATATCCAGCCAGGGGTTGAGTGTTCACATTCAGCCCCTTTGACGTTGTCCTAGAGCGATTCCACCCCCAACGCCAAAACTGGGGTATTGAATGCCAGACATGGGGCAAGGCTATGCTGGGCTAGGGGTATCGCTGGGGGGCGCGTCATCCCCGTGGCGATCGCCTGCATTCGGGACAAGCTCCTGGACGATCGCTTCCATACTAGCAATCGTTGGGGGCACCGATCGGGGATCAAGGAACATCACCTTGCTACTGTCACTACTGCCGATTTTGGTCCCCATTTCCAGATAGCTCTGGGCCAGGAGAAATTGCAGCGCCCTGGCATTCATCGGGTCCTGTTTTAAGGTCTCGGCGATGATGCCCATTGCCTCTGCCGTTGCCTTAGCTTGCAAAACCTTGCGCTGCCGTTGGGTCTCCGCTGTCATCAGGGCAGCCTTTTGCTGGGCCTCCGTCTCAATGAGTTGCGCCTCCGCATCCCCCCTGGCCACATTAATGGCAGCTTCCCGTTCCCCTTCTGAGGTTAGGATGGCCGCCTGCTTTTTACGCTCCGCCGACATTTGTAACTCCATCGCCCCTTGCACTGTCTTAGACGGCACAATATCCCGCAGTTCCACCCGGGTGACTTTCACGCCCCAGGGTTCCGTGGCAATATCCAGTTCCCGCAGGAGGATCTCATTGACTTCACTTCGGGCCGTAAAGGTTTGATTGAGGTCTAATTTCCCCACCTCAGACCGAATCTGGGTTAAGACTAAGTTCACCATCGCTGCCTGTAGATTCTGGACTTTGTAGTAGGCTCGTTCTAAATCCAGGATGCGCCAATACACCACCGCATCCACTGTAATCGATACGTTGTCACGGGTAATACAATTTTGGGGCGGAATCTCCAACACCTGTTCCCGAATGGTTTCCTTACAGGCAATTTGAGACAAAAAGGGGGTGATAAAATTCAGCCCCGGTTCTAGCTTACGCCCATCATAGCGCCCCAGAAATTCCACTAGGGCTTCTTCTCCCTGCTTAATAATCCGAATGCTGCTACCGAGCGTGGTTGCACCCGTCAGAAACAGGAACATTAGCAACCAGAACTGTGACATGTAAACCTCACTTATAGATAATGAATGAATGCTTGGAAAAGGGTTTCTGGAACCACAATTAAGGTATTGCCTTCCCGCCGCAGGACATAGACTTTCTGGTTGGCCGCGATCGGGTCATGGGCTTGTTCACAGGTGGCGGGCCAGGAACTCCCTTCATATAAAACCCGCCCCCGCTGGCCGGGTAGGATTTCCGTCAGGGTCATGGCTTCTGCACTACTCGGCATTACCCCCTTCTGACGCGGCATAAAGATTGGGCGAATCCAAATGATCAAGGCCATTGACAGCCCCATCCAATACAAAACCTGAAGGCTCATCCCGTCATACATGATGTATGCCCAAATAAAGCCCAAGGTAATCGAGGCTCGCCACAGAATCAGCCAAACGATCCAGGCACTTACCCCCATTGTTAGGGCAATCAGCCGGTAGGCAGGCGCGATTTTCCGATTGATGAAAAACTCAAGCAAGCAGAGAGCGACCCCTGCTAGAAACCAAAACCAGGGCGGCGTAATCATTTTTTGACTCGATAGATCCAGTTGCCATGATTTCTCGGTCAAACAGCTATCGATATTTTTAGGCTATATTTTTACCTAACTATCAATAACTGTATGATGGCCATTATAGAAGGTTTTTGATCGCGATTGAAATCAAAATGATAAGTCTTCATTGATTTTTCATGAATGATTGATCTAAAGCATTATTTCAATGAAGTTTTATGTTGGTTTTGAAGCTTGCTAGAAGATATTGCGATGGCTAGTCATCTGTCTTAGGATAGAATTTTTTCGCGATTTAAGCCTGGGTTGATGAAGTTTCCTAGCTACCTCGCAAAGACTTGTGTTCCATCCTAATTTTAAGTACTCAGCATGAATTGTGGATATCTCGGAAAATACTAATTCGCTATTGTATCCACGCAATTATCAGGGGTTGAGGCTCTGCCGCTTGCCTCAATTAACCGAGGTTACCTTGTCGTATTAGTTGATAATGGCCCCTGGACACGGTGAAGACAGCCCTTTTCCCCTGAGTGAGGTACAGGCAGGGTGCTTGAGCGACTTGTTCACCGGCTATGAGTGTTCTTCGGTAGATGGGGTAACACAGTTAAAGCGACCATTTTTCAAAGCAACCCTTAATGTCTAACCGGGGAGTCAATCTCGGCGGCAACTGATCAACTTGATGGGTAAAACGGCTTGCCATCCGCCAACAATTCGGTTATACTGGGAAAGCTCAACGCGGGGTAGAGCAGCCTGGTAGCTCGTCGGGCTCATAACCCGAAGGTCAGTGGTTCAAATCCGCTCCCCGCCACCAAACTAAATTAAAACAATCGCAACAAGGGTTGAGTGCAGAAGCATTCAGCCCTTGTTGCTGTCTAGGGACAGACATCCTGTTGCGGGGATCTTCCTGATTGGCTGACAAAACTCGAACCGCCCTCACCCTAACCCCTTGACCTCTGCTTCCCTACCCAAATCCATCGCCTGCGGAGAGCCGGTCCCGCGATTCAACAGACTGTACCAAACCGTATCAGATTCTACAATTTTGCCCGTTCCCCTCCTGTTAACTTGATAACACTTCTCCGCTTCCTGGTATTTTCACGGACCTGTCTACTCCTGTCGCGGTATTCTCCTCTGCCCTCATCCCGGCGAGATATACCTGCTGGGAGCCAGAGAAGCATCTGCACCTAAGGCAACCTTGAGTCTGGCTCTGGGGTTGTTTCGTCGGTATGCACTAAATGTCGGGCTGTCATGGACCAACATTGGGTGGGCTACTAGTGGTTTAAGGAGTCTGATCAGCGTGAGTAATTCGAGATTGATGAATCTGTCGCGTCGGCAAGTGGTACGGGGGTTATTAGCAGCGGCAGCCTTTGGCACGGCGACAAAATTTGGCACCGGCTGTAGCACGCCCCCCACAACGCCAACGGGTAGCGACGGTGAAAGCCCAGGGGCCACTGGGGGCGGTTCAAGCGGGACACCGCTTGTTGTTGGCTTTATCTATGTGGGTCCTAAGGATGACTACGGCTATAATCAGGCCCATGCTGAAGGGGCCGCCGCAATGGCTGCCAATGTTCCCGGTATCAAAATTGTGGAAGAGGCCAGTGTACCCGAAACAACCGCTGTCGCTGAAACCATGCGCAACATGCTCGAAGTGGATGGCGCCAAGGTTCTCTTCCCAACCTCTTTCGGCTATTTCGATCCCTATATTTTGGAAATGGCGAAGGAATTCCCGGAGGTGCAATTCTTCCATGCGGGGGGACTATACCAGGAGGGGGTTCATCCCAATAACGTGGGTAGCTATTTTGGCTATATCGATGAAGCCGAATACGTGGCGGGCATTGTCGCCGCCCATATGTCCAAGTCGGGCAAGCTGGGCTTTATTGCGGCCAAACCCATTCCCCAGGTCCTGCGGAATATCAATAGCTACACGATCGGTGCCCGCACTATTAACCCAAACATCACGACGCAGGTCATCTTCACGGGCGATTGGGCGGAACCAGTGAAGGAAGCCGAGGCCAGTAACAGCATGGCCGACCAAGGCATTGATGTGATCACCTGTCATGTGGACAGTCCCAAGGTGGTGATCGAAACGGCGGAGAAACGGGGGATCTTCTGCACTGGCTACCATGCCAACCAGTCTTCCCTCGCGCCCAAGGGCTACCTGACGGGTGCGGAATGGGATTGGTCGAGTGTCTATACCCGGCTAGGACAAGAGTTTTTGGCCGGCAAAACCCTGATGAATGGTGATATTCCCCACCTGGAACGCGGGGGCTTGGCGGAGAAATTCTGTAAGGTTTCGCCCTATGGTCCGGCGGTGAGTGATGCGGCCAAGGCGGACGCCGATGCGGCCAAGGACAAGCTGCTGAAGGGTGAGTTGGTCATCTACCAGGGACCGCTGAAAAGCAACACAGGTCGGGAAATTCTGGCCGAAGGACAGCAGTATACCCAGCAGGACATCGCGCTGGAAAAAATGGATTATCTGGTTGAAGGTGTCATCGGTTCCGTGGGGAATTAACCATGCTCAATACCCGTCAGTGGCATCGAACCCTGGAAGCGATCTGTCTGCCGATCGCGGCCCTGCTGGTTGCTTTTGTGCTCTTCGGGATTTTTTGTGCGATCGCGGGGGCCAATCCCTTCGCCGTCTACGCTTCCATTTATAAAGCTGCGTTTGGCAGTTGGAGTGCTTGGCAAAATACCCTGATTCGGGCCTCTCCCCTGATGCTGACGGCCTTGTGTACCGCCCTACCAGCCCGTTTGGGGTTGGTCATCATTGGTAATGAAGGGGCCTTGGTCATGGGAGGGCTGGCGGCTACCGTGGTGGGGTTGAGCTTGGGGACCTCCATAACGGGCGTGACGGTCCAGGTGGGCATGGCCTTGGGCGGCGCGATCGCCGGTGGCTTGTGGATCATGATTGTGGGTGCCCTACGCCACTATCGCGGGGTTAATGAAACCATCAGCAGTTTGTTGATGAACTACCTCGCGATCGCCTTCCTAAACCACCTGGTGGAAGGCCCCATGCGCGATCCGGGATTTGTCACCAAGCCATCGAGTACCGCCCTGCTAGAAGCCAACTGGCTGGGCACCCTGCCGGGAACCCGCATTCACTATGGGCTACTCTATGGCCTGATTGCCTGCGCGATCGCCTATATCCTGATCCAGCGCACCACCTTTGGCTTTGCCGCCCGGACCGCCGGGGGGAACATTCGCGCGGCCCGAATTGCGGGATTGCCCGTCGGTAAACTCACCCTGGCAATTTGCTTTCTGGCGGGGTCAGCAGCCGGGTTGGCCGGGATGGTGGAGATTGCCGCTGTGCAGAGGCGGGCGAATGCGTCCCTGGTGTCCAACTACGGCTATGCCGGGATTTTGGTTGCCTTTGTCGCCCGTCACAATCCCCTAGCCACGATCCTGGTGGCGGTGATGTTGGGGGGAATGCTGGCCAGTGGCGGGATTCTCCAGCGATCGCACAATTTGCCTGATGCCACGATCCTAGTTTTCCAGGGGATCGTCTTCCTTTGTGTACTGTACAGCGAATCCCTCTACGGTCGCCTCCCCTTCTTCCAAGATCGGGTCGTGGTGCCGGCAACCAAGCCACCGGTTGCAACCCCGGTCTAGCGACTTGCACACCCAAATCACCCATCCATTGCGTGGAGAACCCTGAATCATGGCAGCAGAATCACTGGGTTGGTGGGGCGTTCCCCTCGGCATTTTGGCCGGAACCCTGCGGGGCAGTGCCCCCTTCCTCTTCGTCAGCTTGGGCGAGTGCCTGACGGAGAAGAGCGGCAAGATTAACCTGGGGTTAGAGGGAACCCTGCTGATGGGGGCCATGAGTGCCTACGCCATTGCCTTCCTGACCCAACCGACTCTGGGACCAGTGCTGGCTCCCTGGTTAGGGGTCTTGGTGGCCGGTATCGCGGGCATGTGTCTAGGCAGCATTCACGGCTGGCTTTCCCAGCAACCACGGGTGAACGACGTAGCCGTGGGAATTGCCATGATCATTTTTGGCAGTGGGACCGCTTTTTTCCTGGGGAAACCCTTTATTCAACCCCAGGCTCCCCAATTACCCACCCTCGATCTGGGGGGCTGGAGTCACCTGCCCCAAGTCCAATCCGCCCTAAAAATTAGTCCATTATTTATCCTCGGCATTGTGCTGGCACCCTTACTGGCCTGGTTCTTCCGGTCTACCCGGTGGGGGTTGTATGTGCGGGCAGTGGGGGACAGTCCCGAGGCCGCGCGGGCAATGGGAATTTCCATCTTTAAGGTGCGAATGCTAAGCATTATTGCGGGTAGTTTTCTGGCCGGGATCGGGGGGGCCTGCCTCTCGCTCTACTATCCCGGCGTTTGGACCGAACGCATTTCCAGTGGCCAGGGCTTGATGGCGGTTGCCCTCGTGATTTTTGCCCGTTGGAACCCGATCCAATGTCTCTGGGCTTCACTCCTATTTGGAGGGGCACAGGCGATCGGTCCTGCATTTCAGGCCGTTGGTATCGATGCCTACTACTACCTCTTTAACGCCGCGCCCTATATTTTGACACTGCTGATTATGGTCTTTACGTGTTCACCCAAACGCACCTTATCCGGAGCACCCGGCGCACTAGGAACGAATAATTAACGTATTCTGAGGGATAGCTTCTTACGGACGATGGCGACGTGTATGGCTAATGAGTTGACCATGAATATTCACTAAATAGGGAACACAATAGGTTAATGCCGCCGCTAGCCATCGCTCCCGCGTCATTTCCCGATTTAGTAAGGCGTGACCATGATTAATCCCTAACAGGACAGTTCCCACTACGCAGGCAACTTTAAAGGCGGTTGGAAAAAACTGGGGATTGATCAAACTACGCCCAAATAATTTGAGGAAGGTCGTCATCTTAGGTGAAGTTCTGGTTAATGAACGAATCGATAGCCTGCCCTTGTTAAGGACAATTGCCCGGTGGACATCTCTAAAATTCTAAAGGGCACCTTGAAAAATTAAAATCTTGCGCTCACAAGCAACGTCATCTCGTCGGTTGGGCCAGTTCAACTGCCCCCATTCCAGATTCATCGGAGTGCCCACCACGAACTGAGGAAATCTGGACCAATGTTCACATTATCTCGTTCATAGGTATTGTAATAAAAGACTGAATAGGCAAGTGTTGAATTAAATATGACAGATAGCCTCTACCTAGCCGTCAACGGTACCCTGATGCGGGGGCTAGAATTGAACGGCAATTTGTTAGCGATCGCGGCGGCCTTTATGTGCGAAACCCAAACGGCCCCCATCTATCGCCTCTGGTCGATTAGCGATCGCTATCCGGCCATGCTGCGAGTAACAACGGGGGGGGCAGCTATTGCGTTAGAAATTTGGCAAGTGCCGATCGCGGGCCTACCCCAGTTATTGCGTCAAGAACCCCCCGGTTTGTGTTTAGGTCAAGTGCAACTAGGGGACGGGGAAACCGTGTGGGGCATTTTGGGTGAGCCATATATTTGCGAAAATCAGCGCGAGATTACCCAATGGGGGGGCTGGCGATCGTACCAAGCGGCAGCTAATCAAGCAAGCAATATACCCACTAGTGCTGACCTACTGCGGCCCTGAACAACTGCACTAGTAGCTCGAAAAGTAAATTCTGCAACGTTCGTAGTGCTGGCTTTAGCCGGCAACGACTAAAGTCGTTACTACCAACGTTGCGAAACTTTATGTTTGCTGTACTAGGTTGGCCGCCTGCACTAGTAGCTCGAAAAGTAAATTCTGCAACGTTCGTAGTGCTAGCTTTAGCCGGCAACGACTAAAGTCGTTACTACCAACGTTGCGAAACTTTATGTTCGCTGTACTAGGCGGCCTGCGCCGTTTGCCATGCGCCCATCCCTGCCAGCACTTGCTCCGTGGTGGCTGTCCAACCGACAATCCCCCCCTGTGCCCGGATCATGGCCAGGGTCGCGGCGTGGAATTCCGGGAAATAGCTGGCCGTCGCATCCTCCACCAGTAGGCACTCATAGCCGCGATCGTTGGCTTCCCGCATGGTCGTTTGCACACAGACCTCCGTGGTCACTCCGGTAATAACGAGGTGGGTAATCCCTAAACCTTGCAGGTGCTCCGCCAACTGGGTATGGTAAAAAGCTCCCTTACCGGGCTTCGGAATCACCGCCTCCGAGGGGAGGGGCTGGAGTTCCGGAATAATGCCATTCCCCGGCTCCCCTAGAATCAAAATTCGGCCCATTGGCCCCTCATCCCCGATCGTCAGCGC
>NZ_JBRCAD010000182.1:0-47460 GCF_053493415.1 Trichothermofontia sp.
CACCTAGCCCCACCCCAGCCACCCCTGAGTTAGCAACACTTGAAGCGGAGCCAGTTGCCCCATTGGAGAACCTGGAGGCAGAAGCCCCCGTTGAGGCAATGGACGAATTTTTGGGACAACTCCAGCAAGGTATTGGCCAGGTGGATGCCGTTGAAGGCCAAGGGATTCCCTATTTTTTGTTTGAACAGCCGGAACAATTCTTCACGGCAGAAAGTTTACAGGCGAGTGAGGCAACTGGCCAAGATCCTGTCCCCTTAACCAGTATTGAGGATGTGCTGTGGGCTTCACGGCAACGCCCAGAGCAGGTCTATGCGTCCTTACAGCGTCAATTTGTTGGCTTCACGTTTACCGAACAACCGGAATACGGGGGCGGGACACTCTATGAGGTGAAAAAGGGGAATACGGTCCGCTATGTCAGCCTCGTGCGGGCAACGGACAAAACGGCAACCTTTGTGGTGCTTTGGACGCAGGACCCACACCAACCCACGGTGGCTGCTCATTAATTGCCTGCCTCCGACTCTCCCTTACCTTAAGATCTGAACAGTTTGCCTTTATCCTTACCTTTTGCACTGCCTCTATGATTGTGTACGATCTCTTCCTGGCGGGGGGACCCGTGATGTGGCCGATTTTGGCCCTGTCGGTGGCGACGGTGGCCTGTGCGTTCGATCGCGCCTGGTTCTGGTTTCACCTACTGCGCCAGGAGGATCGGATTGTGCAGGATGTACTGTCTGCCGCCCATGAGGATTTAGACAAAGCAGCGGCGATCGCCCAACAGGCGCAGGTATTGCCGATCGGTCGGTTCCTGCTGGCCCCCCTGAAGCTGAAACAGCCCAGCCCAGAGACGTTTCGGTTAGCGATGGAGTCGGCGGGCGATCGCGAATTTGTGCAAATGCGCAAGGGGGATAAGTTGCTAGAAACGGTGGTGGCGGTGGCTCCCCTGTTGGGCTTGTTGGGGACGGTGACGGGATTAATTGCCACGTTTAATAACCTCAACATTGGGGCGGGGGGGGCCAGCGAAGAAGCCACAAAGGCCGCAGCGGGGATTGGCGAGGCCCTGATCACAACGGCAGCGGGGATGATTGTAGCGATCTTAGCCCTGTTGGTGTTTCGGGTGTTGGTGGCGCTCCAGGCCCAGCAGATGGACTATTTTTCCAATGTGGGGACGGAATTGGAGTTGATCTATCGGCAAGAGTGGTACGAAGGACGCGACAAACGGCACGACCAAGGACGCTACGAAGGGCACTATGAAGGGCAGCACTATGAAGGGCGACGGCTAGAGGAGGGTTAGATGGTGCGTTTTCGCTCCCAACAGCAACAATCTCCCCTGCCAGAGGTAAATCTGATCCCGATGATGAATGCCATGCTGGCGATTCTGGCTTTTTTTGTGATTGTGGCCATGTCCCTGAGTAGTTTTCAAACTATGGAGGTGCAATTACCGGCCCCTGGGGATGCGATCGTCCCGCCGGATTTACCGGACCCCCTGATTGCAAACCTGCAAGCAGGGGGACAAATCCGCCTCAATGACCAACCCGCTAACCAAGAACAGTTAATCGCGGCGATCCAGACTTACCTGGCTGCCAATCCCCAGGGGAGTGTGCTCCTCCAGGCCGAGGCCGAGGCTCCCTATTGGGAGGTGATCCAACTCTTAGGCACGATGCAGGATGTGGGGGGCGATCGCGTCTCGTTAGCGATCGATGAATCTGAGAGTTAAAAAGGGCTGATTGACGGATCTATGGAATTTTTTAAGGCTATTAAAAGACAAGTTGCTAGCCGTAAAACCCAAACAGAAGGGGTGACGATCGCCCGTCGCTTCTAATTGGCCTAGACTGACTGGCCCGATCTGGTCGTTGGCGATCGGGTCAATAGGTCACTTTTAGTGGGTGCACAACTGCCGGATTTCGTCGAGGGAGTTGGCAGTCCGAAGAGTTTGCAGAATCGTTTGCAGGGTCTCTACGGACTCGATCGCTCGGATTTCTGGCAGGAGTTGTAAGCCTGCCTCACCAAACTTCACTTCCAGCACCACATCAATGTTGGCAAGCACCCCATCACGGAGGCCCTGTTGCAAACCCTCTTCCTTAGCAATGCGTTCGAGGCTGGTGATGTAAGGCATATTGGTTTCCTCCTGATAGGTATAGATTTCTTGCCAGAAGCTTTTCTCCAAGTCTTGGGGCAGTTGGATTACCCAGTCAATGAACCGCAGGAGATTGATGACATCAGTACGCTCAAACCCTTTCTGGTAGAGTCGTTTGGCGAGAATCAGTTTCCAACGCTGACGATCGCCCAGATCCTTGCGCGTCTCCTTGGCCTTGAGATGGGCCATAACGACGATCGCAAAGGGATTACTAGATGCCTCTAGCGCTGCCCAGTCCTGTCCATAGTCTAGCAGTTTGACGATCGGGAATCGGAAGTCGTTACGACATCCCCAGAGTTCACTGTTGAAGGTGTTGGGTCGCCAGTTGGGATTGTCATCGCCCAAGACGGCAAGGCTGGCAATGGCGAGATTGTAACGATCGCGCAGACGATAGTTGTAGACAAACATCCGTTCTGAAAAGGCATCTTCATTCGTGTTTTGCAATTCCAGATGAATCAGGACCCAGGTTTGCTGGCCACTGTTACGCCAGACCTTCACCAGTTTATCGGTAATGCGACGACCCAGTTCCGCATCACGCACAATTTGTTGGAGTTCGTTATCCAGGAATTCGTAGCCTTTTGACCAGTCAATATCGGCATAAATAGAGGAGAAGAAAAAGGCGATAAAGTCGGTGAAATAGGTCTCTAGAACGTCCTTCCAGGGACTATCGTACTCAGAGCGGGTTTCGATCATGGGCACAGTTGAAAAGCTACCCTATTTTAGCAGTTTATTTGCTAATTGATTGTCATTGCTTACCGACCAGTTTTTGTTCTGTTGACTTTCCTTTTAATTGCCGCTAGCCCCTGACTGAGGGCTGTGGGGGATGTTCGTCAGGTCATCTGCCCAGTATTGCCTGCATTTCCAGAATGAATCTTGGCAGTGAATCTTAGCGATAAATCTTGGTAATTAGGTTGGGTTTAGCTTTTAGATAGCTGCTTTCTCTGACAGGCCGAGGAAAACTTAACAAATTTAATACATGGTTTCCAGGCGCGATCGCCCTAGGGCAAGCCGCACAACCGATAGGGACACAATCAGGAGAAACAGCACTAGCCCGATCGTGCAGGCATAGCTTAATTCCGCATTGCGAAACGCCTGTTCATAAACGTAGTAAACGATCGTTTTTGTACTATTGCGCGGTCCCCCCTGGGTCATCACATACACCTCTTCAAAGACCTTGGTCGCCGAGATCGCTGAGATCACCGCCACCAGAAAAAGATAGGGGCGCATCAGGGGAATCGTAATGTCCCAGTGCTGGCGTATCCCCGCCGAACCGTCGATCGCCGCTGCCTCATATAAATCTGCCGGAATCGTCTGCAATCCCGCCAGGTAAATCACCATGTAATAGCCCAACCCCTTCCAGACCGTTACTGCCATAACACTGAAGAGCGCAATCTGAGGACTCGTTAACCAGGGAATTCCCGTTTCAGACAGACGTAGCCAGCGCAACCATTGGTTCAAGAGACCATTTTCGGCATACAGCCATTGCCAAGCAATCCCGGCCACGACCATTGAGATGACAACGGGCACATAGTAGGCCGTCCGGAACCAATGCATCCCGCGTAGCTTTTGGTTAACCAGAATGGCTAACCCCAAAGGCAAGGTCACTAGCAGCGGCACCACACAAACCAGATACAACAGCGTGTTGCGCAGAGTTTGCCAAAAAACGGGATCGTGCCAGAGCCGCTTAAAGTTGGCTAACCCCACCCAGGCCGGTGCTTGGCTGAGATCGTAGATATAGCGGGTAAAGCTGAGGTAGAACGCCTGCAAGGCTGGGAAGAAGACCGTTAGCGTTAGTAGGGCTAAGGCGGGCAGCAGAAAGAGATAGGGGGTCAGTTTGGCGCGCATACGATACCTGGAAAATCAAGCGAGGTTATGCTAAAAATGAGAATTATTGATAAATCTTAGGAAAACGGGAGCAATAAGCTATGGACTGGCGACTGTTGATTGTGCTGTTGCCCTTGCTGCTGGCGGGTGGCTGGGCCTTCTACAACGTGGGTAAGCTGGCGATCGCCCAAGCTCAGGACTTCCTCAACAAGTCAGCCTAGGTTTGGCCAAACTTTGAGGGTTACTCCTATTCCATCCCCCCTAGGCGGGTATGGATTTCTGATCGCAGACAAGGATACGACGAGATCGTGTACAGTCATGAGACACTTCGAGCGGAGTGTCTCATTTTAATGGCGATTTCATGGCAATACATTGCCCCATTTGTCACAAAACTTGACTTCTCCATTAATCTGGGTTTCTTCATCGGTTCCGCTCTCGTCCCCAACCCCACGATCACGCTAGTTTCCCCATCCCTACTGGTTGTTCAGGCCACAGGATAACTGAAATGGCTACGCTGGCTACGACGGCAGGGCACCTTGATGCCTGGGCTGGGGGCAGTCCAACTGCCCCAACCGCCGAAATGACGGGGGTTGTGAATACAAGATGGGTATTTTTTGAGGTGCCCTGAAATGGAGGCAACTGAAGCAATGGGTGCAACTGCAACAACTGTCCTTGGTATCGATCTGGGTGGCTCCGCGATCAAACTCGGACAATTTCGCCCTGATGGCACCTGTTTACAAACCCAGCAGGTCCCCACCCCCAAACCCGCCACTCCCGCAGCCGTCCTAGACGCAATGGTGGACGCGATCGCCCAACTGGATACTGATCGGACCAGCCAGGCGATTGGGGTTGGTATGCCCGGACCTACCGATGGGGCGGGGCGGATTGTCCGGGTTGCGATCAACCTCGACGGCTGGCAGGATGTCCCTCTAGCTGACTGGCTAGAGGCTGCGACGGGTCTCCCGACAATTTTGGCCAATGATGCCAACTGCGCCGGACTGGGGGAAGCCTGGTTAGGGGCAGGTCAAGGCTTCCAGGATTTAATTTTGCTCACCCTGGGGACAGGGGTGGGGGGGGCTGTGATCCTAAACAGTCACCTCTTTGTCGGCCATCGCGGCGCAGCCGGGGAACTGGGGTTAATCACCCTGCGTCCCGACGGACCTACCTGCAATAGTGGCAATCAGGGATCGCTGGAGCAATACCTGTCGATCGCGGCCTTGCAACGACGGGCCAACTGTGACCCGGCGGAACTGGGTACCCGTGCCCAAGCGGGCGATCCGATCGCCCTTGGGATTTGGCAGGAATATGGGCGCGATCTGGGTATTGGCCTGAGCAGTTTGATCTACGTGCTTACCCCCCAGGCGATCGTCATTGGTGGCGGTATTAGCGCCAGTGCGCCCTTTTTCTTGCCCTCGGCATGGGCCGAAATTGAACGGCGGGTCTTACCCACTTCCCGCGAGGGCCTGCAACTCCTACCCGCCCAGTTGGGAAATCAGGCGGGTATGGTGGGGGCCGCGAAGCTGGCTTGGGAGATGCTCCAACCCCCGCGATAAGGACTGGCAAGGGCTTACTGGGATACGGCTTACTGGGAGACCGGATTGCGATGCTCTACCTGTCGGACTGTGCGCTGCCAACCCTCGCGATCGAAATTAACGCTGGTGATATCAACCCCATCAAAATTGGCATCCTGCCACTGGGAACCGTAGAAATTAACGCCCCAAAGTTTAGCGGTCCGGAAGTCGGCTCCCTCCAGGTTCGCCCCGCGAAAGTTGGCAGAGGTAATCTTCGCCCCCCGGAAGTCGGTGCCCATTAGGCGGGCACGCACCAAATCAGTTCCCCAAAGGGTCGTGTTGCGTAGATTGGCCTGCCGCAAATCGGTGCTATAAAGTTCGGCTTCGCTGAGATCGGCCCCTTGCAGGTTGGCCTGCCGCAGATCCGCGCCCCACAGGTCAGCTTTCTGAAGATTAGCCCCTTGTAAGTTGGCTCCTTGCAAATTTTTGCCGTAAAGGTTCACCCCGCTCAGGTTACAGCCAGGACAATGCCCGGTGCGCAACAGGCGATTCACATCGGTTTGTTCCGCCGCCTGGGTAGGGAAAAGGGTTGTTAGGACTATCCCTAGGGCGATCGCCATGCCGCCGCCCCCGCCTTCCTTTCTCGCCATCATGGTTGTATGGGATTGTATGGGTTGAATTGTCGCCCCAATATTAACTGCGATCGCTGATTTGTGGGGATGGAGGCCGTTACCGGGAGCAGCTAGGGGGGGTATCACAGCTTAGGGACGCAGGGCGTTGCTGGGAACTTTGGCTTCTGGCGGCTTGTCGCACCGGAATTCTAAAAATTTTTGTTTGATTCCTGAGTCTTATTGGAAACATTCCTTACAGTTGCCGCATCCCGTCAGGCCCAACGCCGAATGCTCAAGAACTGCGGAATGGCCAACACCGACGGGAGTATCAACATCCCCTGTTGGAAAGAATTGCCATCATGTTTGAGATAACAGACCTGTTTCAGGAAGGCTATTACCTAGCGCTCTATCCTGATGTGGCGCAAGCTGTAAGTGAAGGTATTTTCGCTAGCGGCTTAGACCACTTTCTGCGGCATGGCCTACGAGAAGGACGCGATCCCAGTGCGCTTTATGATGTCGCCGATATTGAAGCAGCCTTAGCCGAAAATCCTCGCCTGTTCGATCCCGTCGATCATACGCCGTTGGCTGCTATTGACCCCATTACCGGCACAAGCATTGGCCATCCTCTGGACCCCCTAAGTGCAGCGGAAATTAGCCAGGTCGTTGAGATTATCCAGCAAAATCGTGATCTGACCGATGCCGCCCGGTTTTCCTATATCACCCTGCAAGAGCCGCCCAAGGCAGAAGTTCTAGCCTTTACCCCCGGTCATGACTTTAGCCGGAAGGCATTCACTACGGTTTATGAAATTGAACAAAATCGTATTTTTGAGGCCGTTGTTGACCTGAATACCCAAGCGATCGCATCTTGGCAGGAAGTCTCCGGTGGCCAACCCCCGCTCTTATGGGAAGACTTTGAAACCGTTGATGAAATTGTGCGCAATGACCCCCGTTGGCAAGCAGCTATGCGGCGGCGCGGCATTGAGAATCTGGAGGATGTGATTATTGATGGCTGGGCACCGGGCCTGATGACGGAAGCGGAAAAAGCTGGAGGGGCAAGGCTAATTCGGGGGTTATCCTACCTGGCTGGCGATGATACCAATTTCTATGGACGACCGATTGAAGGCATTATTGTGACGGTCGATCTTAACAGTCGGACCGTCGATAATGTGCTAGATACGGGTGTCATTAGTCCCATCAGTGATGAGTATTTTGGCTACGACACGGATGCGATCGCCCCACGTCCAGAGCCAGCACCTTTACAAGTTCTACAGCCAGAAGGGGCCGATTTCACGATTCAAGGTAATGAGGTAAGCTGGCAAAATTGGCGTTTCCGGTTCTCTCTGGAACCCCGTGAAGGGTTGGTTCTCCATCAGGTGAGCTATCAAGATAGTGAGGAAGAGCGTCCCATTCTCTATCGCGCTGGTCTGTCGGAAATGGTGGTGCCCTACGCCGATCCAGACCCCACCTGGTCTTTCCGTAATGCCTTTGATTTCGGGGAATACGGCCTAGGCCGCTTGGCCAACACAATGGCGTTGGGCCGTGAGGTGCCCGAACATGGGGTACTCCTTGATACGGTCTTTGCCGATGATTTTGGGGAACCCTATGTGGCCCCCAGCACTGTGGGGATTTATGAGCGGGATGGCGGTTTGCTCTGGGGGCACTACGATTATCTAGCGGATAGGCTGGATGGGCGTCGGGGCCGAGAACTCGTGGTAACAACGTTGCTGACGGTGGGCAACTATGACTATGGTTTCAATTGGATCTTTGGGCAAGATGGCTCCCTGAAGGCTGAGGTCATGTTGACGGGCATTCTGCTCATCAAAGGCACAACGGCGACGGATGTGGCTTCGATGAGTGAGCGCGATCGCTATGCCACCTTAGTGGCCAGTAATCTTGCCGCCGTGAATCACCAGCATTTCTTTAACTTCCGCCTTGATTTTGATGTCGATGGCACGGCCAACTCCGTCGAAGAAGTGAATGTACTCCCTGCCCCCGCCGGACCCGGTAATCCGCGATCGAATGCCTTCTTTGCCGAGGAAACGCTGTTAACGACGGAACAGGAAGCCATTCGCCGCTTAAATTGGAAAAAACACCGCCATTGGGAGGTGCTCAGTCACGATCGTACCAATGCGTTAGGCAGCCACACAGCCTTTGCTCTGGAACCGGAAGGGAATGCCATGCCCTTCGCCCTACCGGATGCGGAGATTCGTCAACAGGCGGTCTTTACCGAGAATCAACTGTGGGTCACGCGCTTTAATCCGCTAGAACAGTATGCTGCGGGCAATTATCCCAACCAGGGGTTGCCCGGTGAGGGACTACCCCAATGGGTTGCGGATAACCAGGCAATTGTTGGGGAGGATATTGTGCTGTGGTACACAATGGGGGTCTCGCACATTCCCCGCCCAGAGGATTGGCCGATCATGCCCGTGGAACGGGCCAGTTTTAGAATCATTCCGAGTGGATTCTTTGACCGCAATCCCGCCCTAGATGTGCCACCAACTGCCGTTTCCTAAACCGCCGTTTCCGAGGTGAGCAAGCAATGGGGTTACTGAAAATCTAGATCGGGTGCACCGTCCTTCTAGGACGGCTTTTTTATATTTGGATGGTATTGATGGGAGTCACGCGATCGGGCTGGGTGTGGGGCTAAAGGTGTTCTCTCCCGACCGCCGGTAAGTGTCAAGAATAGCCCTGCTGACTCGCCTCCGAATCCTCCCGTTTCGACATCCCTTCATCCTCATGACTGGGGGGGGCCGCTGGTGCGATCGCACGCACAACTACGGGCAAACGGGCACCCTTGAGACCTTGCAGGATATGTTCAGGGGTATCTTCCAAAAGTATAAAGAGAGGATAAATAGCGTCAGCTCCCTCGCTAAAAATATGGCGATAGCGGAGGGGCATAATCCATTCGTAAGGATAACTGAGCCAAACCTGGGTCTGTCGCCAGCGACCGAGTAAATCCGAAAAGTTCTCCCCCGGTCGATGGATGAAGAGGAAAATTTCGACCCCAGTTTTAACCTTCCAGTCGGGGTCACACAGGACAATACCGATATCACAGGGTAGGCGTACGGCTTGCCGGACAGGTGAAGTAGTTTCCCCACTGGCTTGGGGTAATTGGGCCTTCACGAGGGGCAAAGGAATTGGAATCAAACTTTCCGTGGGTCGCCGTAGACTGGGGAGCATCTCCAAATAGGGACGATACTCCCGCAGCAACGCAATGACAGGTGATCGGTTGCTGTACTCAGCCAGTAACTCTTCGTAGGGGGGCACGATCGGCATAACACTTGAGCGAGCAACAGCAACGCCAGATGGGGCATTAACCCAGGGTTTCAAACACCTTAAACATGGGCAGATACATCGACAGCAAAATCGAGGCTACCATACCCCCCACAAAGACGATCATGACGGGTTCTAGAATACTGGTCATTGCTTTGACGGCCTCTTCCACTTCATTTTCGTAGAAGTCTGCCACCTTCATTAACATGGCATCAATTTCCCCGGTTTCTTCGCCAATGCTAATCATCTGAATGGCCATCATTGGAAAGACCTGCTCCCGCTGGAGGGCGATGCTAATCATCCCCCCGGTTTGAATTTCCTTGCGGGCTTCTTCGATCGCATTGGCAATCACCTGATTCCCAGAGGTATCCCGTACAATTTCCAACGAGGTCATGATCGGTACCCCGGAGCGGGTGAGCGCCCCAAAGGTTCGGCAAAAGCGAGCCGTTGCCGTTTTCTGAATCAGATCGCCAAACAGCGGTAGCTTGAGGGACAGACGATCGATCGTTTCCTTCCCAACGCGGGTTTTATAGTACTGCTTGAAGGCGTACCCCAAAATGATCAAGAACACAACCATCCCACCCGAATATTGGGGGGTGCGCAGAAATTTACTGATCCCCAACATGATCTGGGTGAACATGGGCAGTTCAACCCCCAGTTCTGCAAAAATCCCTGCAAAAGTGGGCAGGATGAAAATTGTCATCCCCAAAAACACGCCGATGGCAATCATCGCCACCACCACTGGATAGGTCATGGCTGATTTAATCTGGTTTTGCAGGCGGGCTGTATCTTCCAACAACTTAGCCAGACGGCTAAGCACCTCATCCAATACCCCCCCAATCTCACCGGCCTGCACCATGCTGACGTAGAGATTGTCGAAACAATTGGGATGCCGCCGCATAGATTCGGATAGGGTTGCCCCTTGTTGAACCGTTTCGCTGATATCTTCCAGGGCCGTCTTCAACTTAGGGTTCGTACACTGATCCGATAACACCCCCAAACTCCGCACCATCGCCACGCCCGCATTCACCATTACGGCGAACTGGCGGGAAAAGATCGCCTTATCCTTGACCGTGACACTGGTCAGCATATTGGACAGGTCAAAGTTGACTAGCCCTTTAGACTCTTCAATGTCCTGGACAAAGAAGCCTTTGTCCCGTAGCTGGGTACGGGCATCCGCTAGGGAGTCGGCCACAACCCGCTGTTGTCTAGTATTCCCCTGTGCATCGCGAGCACGCGCAAGATAGGTAGGCATTTCACATCCGCATCCGCAAGGATTTAACGCATCGTCCCACTACTCAGATGATTCTGGTCCAGATTCCTGGCCCAGGCCATTGGGTTGGCCTAGCTTAACAAGTTCATCGCCTCCCTGCCAGCAGTTAGGCCACCTCTGCCCGCAGGGAAGAAGCCCCTAACCAGAAACTTGCACCACCTTGCCCGCGCCCGGGGGGGGGGCACTGGCTGCTTTCGGCGTCGCCCCGCCAATCAGACGTTGTAATTCGTCGGGTTTGGAGGTTTTGGACATGGCCGCGTCAAAGCTGATCGTCCCGGCTAGGTACAGATCGGCTAACACCCGCTCCAGGGTTTGCATCCCCAATTTGGCCCCAGTTTGGATCGCGGAGTAGATTTGGGCCGTTTTCCCTTCCCGAATCAGGTTAGAGATGGCTGGGGTAACCACCAAAATTTCCTGGGCCATGATACGACCGAACTCACCCGGTTTGGGGTTTTTGCGGGCGACAAGGGTTTGGCTGAAGACCGCCACCAGGGAGTTAGACAATTGAACCCGCACCTGGGTTTGGCGATCGGCAGGGAATACGTCAATAATCCGGTCTACGGTTTGGGCTGCCGAACTGGTGTGGAGGGTGCCAAAGACCAAGTGCCCGGTTTCAGCGGCGGTGATGGCCAACGAAATGGTTTCTAGGTCCCGCATTTCCCCCACCAGAATGATGTCGGGGTCTTCCCGCAGCGCTGCCTTCAGGGCATTGGCAAAGCTCTTGGTGTCTTCGTTAAGTTGCCGCTGGTGGATCAAGCTCTTGATCGGTTCGTACACAAACTCGATCGGGTCCTCAACGGTCAAAATATGTTCGGCCCGGGTGCGGTTAATATAGTCAATCACCGAGGCCAGGGTGGTACTTTTGCCCGAGCCAGTGGGTCCCGTCACCAGAATCAGCCCCCGGGGCTTCTCGGACATTTCCCGCACCACTTCCGGTAATCCCAACTTTTCAAAGCTGGGGATCTTGGAACTCAGGGCACGCAGACAGGCGGCATAGGTCCCCCGATCTTTGTAGACGTTCACCCGGAAGCGGGCCAGCCCCTTTACCCCATAGGAACAGTCGAGTTCCCAGTTCTGTTCCAGGTTTTTCCGCTGGGTGTTGTTGAGCATACTGAAAATCAGCCGCTGGCATTCTTCGGAACTGAGGGGTTCGTTGCCAATGGGCGTTAATTTACCACTCAGCCGGAAGTAGGGCGGCAAGCCTGCTGACAGGTGCAGGTCCGACCCCCCCATCTCCACCAGTTGCTCCATCAGGTCTTCAATCATTAACTCCATGCGGCTTGGCTCCTTAAGATCAGCAACGACAAGACAACATCCGTAACGACGATACGCTTTGGCTTAATGCCAACACGGGTGAAACCTCAGCTTGTATTTAGCACACGCCTCCAGCCTTCGTGACAGTGGCTACTCCCAGCATACCCAGGGATACTCGTCCACATGACAGGGAATGCCCAGCAATTGTATGGGGACGGGCGCCGCCCTAATCCGTAAATCGCGGCGTGAGGCAATAGGGACAATCCATCCATTCCGGTTGTAGACCCGCCCCACAGGTACGACAGGTCAGGGAGGTCTTGCGTTTGGCCTTGAGTTCAGCCTCTAACCCCGTATCGGTAAAGGTAACCCGCTCCACTTCCTCAAACGTGGTCATCCCCTGGCGCACTAGGTCAAGGCTGTAGGCGAGGAGGGTTTTCATGCCTTCCTCCACCGCAATTTCCTTAATGCGCTCGGTGGGGGCGCCTTCGTTAATGGCAATCTGTAGACGTTCGGTGGTCCGCAAGACTTCGTAGACCCCACAGCGGCCCTTGTAGCCAACGCCATTACACTTGGGACAGAGGTTGCCGGCATCTTTCGCCGCCTGAATTTGATCGGCAGTTAGGGTATTCGCTTTGTAGAAGGTGATATCGACTTCTGTCGAGGCGTTGAGGCCATAGCGAGCCAGTTCTTCTGGGGTGGGGGTATAGGGAATATAACACTTGTCGCAAACGCGGCGCATTAAGCGCTGGGCAACCACGCCGAGCAGGGCACCGGAAACCATGAACGGTTCCACCCCCATTTCATCCAGACGGGCGATCGCGCCAGCGGCGTCGTTGGTGTGCAATGTGGTTAATACCAAGTGTCCAGTTAAAGCAGCTTCGATCGCGGTTTTTGCCGTTTCCTTATCCCGGGTTTCCCCGACCAGGATAATGTCCGGGTCTTGCCGCAGAAAAGCCCGCAGGATGGAGGAAAAGTCCATGCCCTTTTCCCGAATCACCTGCACCTGGGTGATGCCCGGTAGCGCATATTCGATCGGGTCCTCTGCGGTACTGATATTGACCCCTGGATCGTTACGCTCCGCCAGGATGGAATACAGGGTCGTAGATTTACCGGACCCCGTTGGTCCCGTGACCAGGATCAGGCCAAAGGGACGACTGGCCATTTCCCGCACCAATGCCAAGGTTTCCGGGTCCGAGATGAGCTTATCAAGCCCCAGTTGGGTAGAGGAATTATCCAGAATCCGGAGCACCACCTTTTCGCCATAGCGACTGGGTAGGGTATTGACCCGAAAGTCCACGTTGCGGCCCTGGAATTTGCGGCGAATCCGACCGTCCTGCGGTGCCCGTCGCTCGGCAATATCGAGATCGGCAATGATTTTGAACCGGGAAACGATCGCCGGAATAATTTTCTTGGGTAAGCGCGGCACGGGTTCTTGCAATACCCCATCCTTCCGGAAGCGAACCCGTAGATGTTCTTCCTGGGGTTCGATGTGGATATCCGATACCCCTTCACTCAGGGCACGGGCCAGAATCTGGTTGACCATGCGCACTACCGGTGCACTTTCGGCTTCACCGAGGGCCGCATTTAGGTCAACATCCCCATCCTCGTCATCGGCATCTTCCAGATCGTAGTTGGCGAGATCACTTTGCTTGATTTCCAGGTCTTCGGTGCGAATTTCCCGGACTTGGGCAGCAGTGGTTCCTGCTTTCTTAACGGCCTCATCCAGGTAGCGGGCGATGAGTTGCTCGTAATCCTCAGGCGCAATCACGACCTTCCGAATTTGGAACCCCTTCAGGATTTTTTGTAGCTCATCGAGGGCCAGCAGATTATCCGGCTCCACCATTGCGATCGTGACCGTGGGGGGTGTCTGGTTCTTATCCTTGGCGAGGGGAATTAAACGATACCGCCGACAAACATCAATACTGACCAAGGTATCGATTAGCTGACTGATCTCCTCTGGCGAGGTCTCGCTGATTTCCGGATCGAGGGACTCAATCCCGTAGAGAATTTTGAGTTCAAATAGCTGCTGCTTCTTATACTGCCGCAGCAGATCGGGAGGCAACACCTTACCCGTTAGCTCGTTCAGGATTTCCGGCAATGGCCGACCTGATTTGCGGCTCTCAACCAGGGCCTGACTCATTTGGTTAGTGTCGGCGAACCCCGCTTGCACCAATTGGTTGCCGAAGGGGGAGAGTGTGTTATGGGCGATCAGTGCCCGTCGTGCAGAGGAAGAGTTGGTCATAGCAAGTCGGGGGTGAAGGAAGAAGGGTTGCTTATGGTTGAGTATTCCCGGATTTCAGCGCAAAGGCAATGATCGGGTTCACACAAACTGGGGGAAGTTTCTGAGATCCCGGGGAAATCTCACACAAGCTTAGGAAACGAATAGTTAAGCCCCTGATATTAGTTACGTTAATGACTCACCGCTCCCACCCTGCTGGATGGGGGCGACGGGAAGGCCCGATTGCCCAGGATCCCGAGCCCACCGGGAATACCCGATCGCACAGAGTTCGTGCCGAGTCTGCTCGAAGGTTGTGTGTCGCCAGCACACCTTAGCTTTGGATGATAACCTTTACTTTCGGTGTGGGAATGCGTGGGATAATATATAGATTATAAATTTTTGTTGATGAACAGGGGAAGTTTTTAGCCCCAAGGGGCAGCATCCCTTACCTGTGCTAAGGCCGGGGAGTGTTGGGGTGATTAGCCCCCATTCGGGGACCATCCTCCCCTTGGTGTTAGCAGCAACCAGGCAGGGTGCTGGGCACTGCCTGGTTTGGGTAGCGCACGCGGGGTCATTGTGCACTATGGGCCATTTTGTACCGTGAGCCATTTTGCACAATCGGATCAATCGCAGTAGATTGAGGAGGGGCATCGCATTGCCCTATTGCTGTTTCGTGAAAAGTATAGGGTTCGATCACAATGGCAGAGGAGATCAAGCAACCAACCGAGATGGCAGACAACCCAGTAGGCACCCCGGAATCCTCGGTATCTAGCCTAGAGACAGCGGTGAGTCCGGAACCGGGGTCACCTGATGTGTCTGAATTAGACAGTACTGCCGAGGTTGACCTCGATCAAATTGCGGCTGAAATTCTGGCGGAAGAAGCCACCAAGATCCCCCCGTCAGCGACAGTGGAAGCCCCACCCGCGAGCGCTGAGCCATCGCCAGAACTCCTGGCTACTGTAGAAACGCTCAAGCAGGAGATTCAGACACTCAAGTTACAACTTGAAGATCGGACCAGTCAGTATATGCGGCTGGCGGCTGATTTTGAGAACTTCCGCAAGCGGACCAGTAAAGAGAAGGAAGACTTGGATCACCAAGTCAAACTGGCGGTCTTGGCGGAGGTCTTGCCCGTTGTGGATAGTTTTGAGCGTGCCCGCTCCCATATTAAGGCCAAAACGGATGCTGAGATGTCCATTCATAAAGACTATCAGGGGGTTTATAAGCAGTTGGTGGACTGCCTGAAGCGGCTGGGGGTTGCGCCGATGCGGGCTGAGGGAAAACCCTTTGATCCCAACTGGCATGAAGCTGTCCTCCAGGCCCCCAGTGCCGAGCATGAGGAAGGGACAGTCATGGAAGAGCTTGTGCGCGGCTACTTGCTGGGAGAGCGGGTGTTACGCCATGCTATGGTCAAAGTAGCAATGGCTCCAGAACCCGGATCGGAAGAGCCGCCGGTGACTACGGAAGGGGAATTAGAAAGCTAAGGGTAGGCTACCCCCGACGGGTAGTGACGACTGTTGGGTTACCAAAAGCAAACAAAACTTAATCATGGGGACGATCGCATTTCCGCAATTATGCGGAAACATTGGGGATATATGTGTTCGCACTGACGTGACTTCGTTGTGTTACTTTATCACCACAGGCTATGGGAAAAGTTATTGGCATCGACTTAGGCACAACTAACAGTTGTGTCGCGGTTCTCGAAGGTGGACAGCCGGTCGTTATCCCCAACTCGGAAGGTGGGCGAACGACCCCTAGTATGGTTGCGTTTGGGCGGGCGGGCGATCGCCTCGTCGGTCAGTTGGCTAAGCGTCAGGCCATTACCAATCCTGAAAATACTATCTACAGCATTAAGCGGTTTATTGGGCGTCGCTGGGAGGATACTGAAGTCGAGCGTAGTCGGGTTTCCTACCACTGTGTAATGGGTAAGGATGATACGGTAGATGTGCAAGTTCGGGGACGCACCCACACTCCCCAGGAAATTTCCTCTATGCTCCTACAAAAACTTAAGCAGGACGCAGAAGCCTATCTGGGAGAAACCGTGGAGCAGGCGGTGATTACCGTGCCGGCTTACTTTACCGATGCCCAACGACAAGCGACTAAGGATGCGGGCACGATCGCGGGTCTGGAAGTTCTGCGCATCATTAACGAACCGACCGCTGCCGCCCTCTCCTTTGGCTTAGATAAACAGGATGAAGAACAAATTGTCCTTGTCTTTGACTTGGGCGGGGGGACCTTTGATGTCTCGATCCTACAACTGGGGGATGGGGTTCTGGAGGTCCAAGCCACGGCGGGGAACAACCACTTGGGCGGGGACGATTTTGATGGCATGATTGTTACCTGGATGATCGATACCTTTAAGGAACAGGAGGGGATTGATCTCGCGGTGGATAAGATGGCCCTGCAACGCCTGCGGGAGGCGGCGGAGAAGGCCAAGATTGAGCTATCGAATATGGTGACGACTTCGATTAATTTGCCCTTTATTACGGCGGATGAGTCGGGTCCGAAGCACCTAGAAATGGAGTTAACGCGGGCTAAGTTTGAGGCGTTGTGTGCCGATTTAATCCAGGGTACGATCGATCCGGTTGCCCAAGCTCTGAAGGACGCTGGGTTGCAGCCGGGTGACATCGACCGCATCCTGCTCGTGGGGGGGTCAACCCGTATCCCCGCTGTCCAGGAGGCGATTCGGCAATATTTCGACGGAAAGTCGCCGGAGCGATCGGTTAACCCCGATGAGGCCGTGGCCCAGGGAGCTGCCATTCAAGGGGGAGTTTTAGGGGGTGAAGTTAAGGATCTGTTACTGCTGGATGTGACGCCCCTCTCCTTGGGGATTGAAACTCTGGGCGAAGTCTTCACAAAAATTATTGAACGCAATACTACGATCCCGACCAGTAAATCCCAGGTCTTTTCAACGGCCACGGATGGCCAAACCTCAGTGGAAATCCATGTGTTACAAGGGGAGCGTCCCCTTGCCCGTGATAACAAGAGCCTCGGTAAGTTTATTCTGGCGGGGATTCCACCGGCGCCGCGTGGCGTTCCCCAAATTGAGGTGACCTTTGCGATCGATGCGAACGGAATTCTGAAGGTATCGGCCCGCGATCGGGGCACCAACCGCGAACAAAGTATCAAGATTACCAATACGGGAGGCCTGAGCGCCAATGAAGTCGAACGGTTGCGCCAGGAAGCTGAAGTGTATGCCGAAGCCGATGGGCGACGCCGACAGATGGTGGAACTTCAGAATCAGATGGATAGCATCCTCTACAGTTATGAGTCCACCCTGAAGGAAAATCCCGACGCGGTCCGCGACGAGATCAAAACCCAAGTCGATACCCACACCCGGACCCTGCGTGCCCTGTTCAAAGATGAGTCGGTTTCACCCACCGTGGTCCAGGAAAAGATCAGCGAGTTGCAGCAAACGATTCTGCTGGTTGGTAGTTCGCTATATGAGCGGTCAGGCAGCAGCAGTAATGGGTATAGTGGAACGGGAATACCTCCAACTCAGAGCAGCCCGTCCCCAGCCCCTGTGGGGGAAGCGGATGGTGAATACGAGGGAGACGAAACCGTCGCTGCCGATTATGAAGCGGTTGAATAGGCCGTCGGCGATCACCACCCAACCTAAGCCGGACAGGGGGCCAGCGGCAGGTGACCGTAGCGATTTGCAGCCTGCTGCTGTATCGCTTATTGTACTTTTATAACCTTTCCTATCCTTCCTAACCCTAAAGCTCCTATGCCCCGTGACTACTACGAAATTCTTGGTGTCTCTCGGAATGCAGATAAAGAGGAGATCAAGCGGGCCTACCGCCGGTTGGCACGTAAATATCATCCGGACGTGAACAAGGAGCCGGGAGCAGAAGAGCAACTCAAGGAAATCAACCAGGCCTACAAAGTCCTCTCTGACCCGGAAACCCGCGTTCGCTACGATCGGTTCGGAGAAGCGGGCGTTGCGGGTGCAGGTGCAGGCTTCCAAGACATTGGCGACTTTGGAGCGGGCTTCGCCGACATTTTTGAAAGTTTCTTCAGTGGCTTTGCCAGTGGCGTCGGAGGCCAGACAGCCTCGACGCGGCGACGCGGTCCCACGCGGGGCGACGATCTGCGGTATGACCTGCGGCTGGATTTTCGGGAAGCCATTTTTGGTGGCGAGAAAGAAATCCGGATCGAACACCTGGAAACCTGTGCCACCTGTGACGGCTCCGGGGCCAAGCCAGGCACCCGCCCCAGTACCTGTACCACCTGTAATGGGGCGGGCCAAGTCCGGCGAGCAACCCGCACCCCCTTTGGTAGCTTTACCCAGGTTTCTGTCTGTCCCACGTGTAATGGGGTTGGTCAGGTGATCGAAGATAAGTGTGATGACTGTGGCGGACGGGGCCAGAAGCAGAAAACCAAGAAACTCAAGATTACGATTCCAGGGGGTGTGGACAGTGGTACCCGCCTGCGCGTGTCTAATGAAGGGGATGCGGGCCGACGAGGGGGACCCCCAGGGGATCTGTACGTGTACCTGTTTGTCAATGAGGATGCTGAATTCAAACGGGAAGGGATTGACATTCTCTCTGAAGTTAAACTGAGCTATCTGCAAGCGATCCTGGGATGTCCGCTAGAGGTGAATACGGTTGATGGCGTTGAAGAAATTATGATCCCCCCTGGCACCCAACCAGGCCGGGAGTTGGTTTTGGAGGGGAAAGGTGTGCCCAAGTTGGGGAATCCGGTCGCCCGTGGGGACCATCGCATTACGGTTCGGGTGGAAATTCCGACCCGTTTAGGTCATGAGGAACGGGAACTCCTGGAAAAGCTAGCCAAGGTGCGCGGTGAACGTGTGGGGGGCAAGGGCGGTGCTGGTTTCCTGGGAGGGCTGTTTCACAAATGACTGCCCCCGGTACTCCCCCAATGCCCGCGTCCCTCATCCCCGATGCCCAACTGGATCTACGGGGCACCCCCTGCCCCATCAATTTTGTGAAGACTAAGCTACGGCTAGAACAATTAGCCCCGGGTGGGTTATTGGAGGTTTGGTTGGATGCAGGGGAACCGATCGAGCAGGTACCTGATAGTTTGACGATGGCAGGTTACCCGATCGAGGCGATTCAAGTGGATACGACGGGGTTTTTCCATGTTTGGGTGCGCCGTCCCGTTGAGTTAGCCACTGGCGGCTAAGGAATGGAACCTGAAGACGTTGTTGATTTATCGCCACGTTCGCATCCCCTCGGTTGGGAGGGATCGGTACTCTCGGTGCAGGCAAATTATTACTGGGTCCGGCTGGATCATGCCTTGACGCATGAGCCAGCCCCTGGGGTCGGTTCCCCCGCTCAGGATGGCGGCAGGGCCGTACTCCCGACGATGCTCCTCTGTACCCGACGTGCCAAGTTAAAAAAGCTGGGTCAGCGCGTGAGTGTGGGCGATCGGGTCCTGGTTGAGGAGCCGGATTGGGCGGGAAGCCGAGGGGCCATCACAGCGGTCCTGCCCCGGCGGAGTTTCCTCGCCCGTCCCCCGATCGCCAATGTCGATCAGGTGATTTTGGTTTTTGCCCTTAAGCAACCCGATCTCGATAGCCGACAACTCACCCGTTTCCTGGTGCAGATCGAACACAGTGGCCTCAATCTACGCTTGGTGCTTAGCAAAAGCGATCTCGCTAGCCCAACCGAGCGGCAAGCCTGGTGCGATCGCTTAGCCGATTGGGGATATGCCTGCCATTGCCTCAGCGCCCACACGGGCGAGGGGGTTGCCACCCTCCTGGCGGCCTTGCAGGGCTGTACCAGTGCTTTAGCGGGTCCTTCTGGTGTGGGCAAGTCGAGCTTGATTAATCGGCTGATTCCATCGGCAGATCTGCGGGTGGGGGCAGTGTCCGGCAAACTGGCACGGGGACGGCATACCACCCGCCATGTTGAATTACTCCAACTCCCCCAGGGCGGACTCTTGGCGGATACCCCGGGTTTTAATCAGCCGGATATGACCTGCCTGCCAGACGAGTTAGCGGCCTGCTTTCCAGAAATTCGTCAACGGTTGCAAGCAGGGACCTGTCAATTTGCCGACTGCTTGCACGATGGGGAGCCAGCCTGTGTGATTCGGGGTGATTGGGAGCGTTATGAGCATTACCGGGCCTTACTAGCGGAGGCGATCGCCTATCAGGCCCAATTGAGCCAACAAACAACACCAGACGCCCAGTTGAAACGTCGCACCGGTCAAGCTGGAGAAGCTCACTATGAACCTCGGTTAGCCCCCAAGAAATACCGACGGCCCTCTCGCCGCACCCAGCAGCAAGCCTTGGAAACCCTCTATCAAGACCTGGAGTAATGGCTGCCGTTGACTCCCGACCGAGCTAGTTGCCATGAGGGCAACCGCATGTTGCCAAATCATTATTCCCAATATCCTCTGTTTTTATGGCGTTAACGCCCGCTCGACTCAAGCATCGGGGCGGTGCTGACGCCACTCCCATACCTCACCATCCTCCGGATGACTGACTGAGCCGACGAAAGTAAAGCCCAGTTTCTTAAGGATGCGAGTCGAGGCATTTTCCTCCGGCAACGTTTGAGCCTTGATGCTCGTCGCACCGGATTTAACGGCCAGATCGATCAAATGCTGAGCCATACGGGTTGCAATCCCTCTTCCCTCATACCCTGGGAAAGTGAAGTAAGCGATTTCAACTTCTCCAGATACAGGAGGACTTTTATAAGCACAGGTGCCAACAAACTCCCCTTCCTGCTCAGCTAGGTAACCTACCCACGGTAAGGGGGGCAAGTCTTGGGGATACATGGCCAGCGTTGATGTACACAAGTCTTGTAGAAACTCAGATCCTTGTATCCTGGGGCCAGACAGAAGTTCCTGGGTAATCGCATGAAAGATCATTTTTATACTTTTCGATCGGTTTGGTTTCAGAAGCCTTGGTTTCAGTCCCCTGTTTAGCTTGCATCGGCAGATAGCATGCTGCTTCTTGGCAAAGCTCACGGAGTATTGATTAAATTTAATCTTCCCACTTTTTCAAAGGATTGCTGCCGCATAACATTCACCTAGTTGGGTAGGCCCGGATCACCCCGTATGGGTATGTTTACACTGGCTGAGAACCCATAGCATGGTTTACATCTCAAGTTGCCCAGATTATTCAAGCAGCTGGGCCTACAACAATCGGAATAACCTTAATGACCTGGAGATCTACGCTATGACGGTGGTTCCCGCCCAACCCACAACGATCGGTCTTTTGCTCTTCCCCGGCCTGACCCAGCTTGATGTGATGGGGCCGTATCAAGTCTTTGCCTTTATGCCCGATACCCAAATTCGCTTGATTTGGAAAACCTTAGATCCTATTCAAACCGCTGAAGGGTTGACCTTATTGCCCACCCAAACCTTTGCCGATTGTCCCCCCTTGGATGTCCTCTGTGTCCCTGGCGGGCCGGGGCAAGCGGCGGTGATGAGCGATCGAGCGGTTCTTAGCTTTCTGCAACAGCACGGAGAAACCGCCCGATTTGTAACCTCGGTTTGCACTGGATCATTGCTACTGGCGGCTGCGGGCCTACTCCAAGGCTATCGCGCTGCTAGTCACTGGGCTGTACGGGATCAATTAACACGATTGGGGGTTGAAGTGGGTCAAGAACGGGTGGTGATCGATCGCAATCGCATTACGGGAGGGGGGATTACTGCTGGCATTGACTTTGGCCTCCAGATTGCCAGCCTGCTCCGAGGGGAAGAAACGGCCAAATTGATTCAACTGTCGTTGGAATATAACCCTGCCCCTCCCTATGCGGTTGGGTCCCCGGAATTAGCAGGGGAAGCCCTCGTCACGGCGGCGAAGCAACTAGCTGCGCCCGTGCTTGAGGCCCTGTGGGCGGAAACTGAGAAGGCCGCCGATCGCCTAGGATTGCTCGTATCAGGGTAGGGGGCTATTGGGGGTAATTACTGGCGATCGCTTCATCCATCTTGGCCACCCAGGTCATGATTGTCTCCATCGACTCTGGGCAGGCAGCCTGTTGCGGCATATCATTCATATAGATGAAGTAATGGCTCATCAGAAAGTAAACTGCCATCAACGCTGCCGCCGCCGTTGCCACGAGAAAGCCAGCCAGCATCAAGGAAAACTCACGGGTGTCCACGGCCTCTTGCATCAGGTGCAAAGACCAGGCCACTAATACAACCACGACGAGCAGGATGGCAATCACAGGCGTTTACGAAACGTAACACTTTTACATATTTTAACAGCCCTCTCAGATTTCGCCAGTTTTTTTAAGGTTTTACTTGGAAAGGGGAACACGGCCCGTGGGATGGTGCGACCGCGATCGGGGCTGGCTTCTGGCTGGTCGTGTAAGCCCGGGTGACCGGGGCCGGCGCGATGGGGTGACCGGGGCCGGCGAGACGCCTACCCCACAAGACCTTACCGTCCTCAGACTAGGCGCACGGGAATGTTGCAGGTTTGTAGGTGGTGCTTAATCTGAGCGACGGTTAACTGTCCGTAATGTAATAGGGAGGCAAGGAGGGCCGCTTCGGCTTTGCCCTCGGTGAGGGCGGCGCTGATGTGCTCGCAGGTTCCAGCTCCCCCAGAGGCAATAACGGGGATGGCAACCCGATCGGCGATCGTCCGCGTTAGTTCCAGGTCATAGCCCGCCTGGGTGCCATCGGCATCCATACTGGTTAACAAAATTTCGCCTGCCCCGCGATCGGCTACCTCCGCTGCCCAAGCCACCGCATCCAACCCCGTATTCTCCCGGCCCCCCCGCACGTAGACATCCCAACCCGGGTGTTCTGGGTCCGAACGGCGACGGGCATCGATCGCGACCACAATACATTGATTGCCAAACCGTTGACTCGCCTCATTGATAAAGTTGGGGTTGCGGACTGCGGACGAGTTAATACTGACCTTATCAGCCCCGGCCCGCAGAAGCTGTTTGATGGTGTCTAGATCCTGAATGCCGCCGCCAACCGTGAGGGGGATGAATACCTGCTCCGCTGTGCGATAGACCACATCAAAAATAATGCTGCGATCTTCATGAGTGGCGGTGATATCCAGAAAAACCAATTCATCTGCTCCTGCCGCGTCATAGACCTTGGCTAGTTCGACGGGATCACCCGCATCCCGCAGATTGACAAAGTTAATCCCTTTAACCACCCGGCCTGCTTTCACATCCAAACATGGCAAAATTCGCTTAGCCAACATGTCGTTCTACTCCTGGTAACGCAAAGGTTCTGAAGCACAGAGGATAGGTGTTCTGGGGAAATTCCAAATCCAAAGCTAGATATCGCTACTGGTGACGCAGGGCAGCAAACCCTTTCGGCGCTTTGGGGGCTTTGGTGGGTTTTGGGAGTTTTGGGGCTTCAGTGACGCGGGGTTGGCCCCCATTGGCGACGGTCTCAATCAGTTTGAGGTGTTGGGGCAGCAGATCAGCTAGGTTATAGCGATCTAGGGCGGTCTGGCGGGCATTGGCCCGTAGCTCGGCCATACGGGTGGGATGATCCAGGACTTCGCAGACACGATCGGCGATTTGTTTCGGCCTGAAAAAGTCTACTAATAAACCATTTTTGCCGTCTTCGATCACCTCCTGGACGGGTGGGGTACTCGACCCCACAATGAGGCAGCCAGTGGACATGGCTTCAATCATCGACCAGGACAGGACAAAGGGGCGGGTTAGGTACACATGCACACTAGAGGCTTGCAGAACTTGTCGGTACTGGCCATAGGGAAGGGTGCCCGTGAAATGAACCCTGGACAGATCTAGGGGGACCTGCTCCAGCATTTCCTGTTTATAGCTCTTGCCATTGGGCAATGATTTGCCATAGCATACCCGCTCCGCTGCCACGATCACGACATGACATTGGGGCCGACGCTCCAATAGGTAGGGTAAGGATTCAATAAACTGAGGGAAGCCCCGGTAGGGTTCCATCCCCCGTGCCACATAGGTGACAATCTCATCGGCCTGGGATAAATCTAGCCCTACATCGGGCAGGACCAACTTGGCAGCGGGATTGGGTTGAAAATAGTCGGTATCAACGCCGTCGTGGAGAACGGATACCTTGGCGTGAAATTCTGGGGGGAGTTGCGATCGCTGCCACTCAGTGGGAGAAAGGCCCCAGTCACAGCTATAGAGGTCAACCAGAATGGGGGTATTGCGCATCCGAATCCGGGGGACATCATCCACCTTGAGGGGATCGCTGGGATCAAAGTTGGCATCGGAACCGAAGGCATGGTAGAACCACTCGAAATAACACATTAACTTGGCCTTCGGGAAAATATCCTTGGCGAAGAGGGTCGGTCCCCAGCCAGAGTGGCCATAGACGATATCGGGAACAAAGCCTTGTTTCTTAAGCTGATCCGCCATACGATATACGGCCTGTCCGTTTAAGACCGCCTCCTCTAGACCCCGGATGTAGTGGTGGGTTTCCGGGTTAGGGTCCCGCGAGGGGGCAAAGAGGGCCTTCTGGACACCGGAGATGACCCATTCGGGTCGCTCATTTTTGGTGCCAAAAACGACTTGATTCTGGGGATTCGCCGCGATCGCCTTTGCCACATGGCGGAACTGGGCCGGGAAATTGGGGTGAAGAAATAGAATACGCATGGGCAAGTGGGAGGCAGCAACAAGGCAGGGGAGCAAACGGTCAAGGTGGGATCGTTCCCCTAGGGTATCCTGCCAGAATTATGCCCTAAGTGGCCACTTATCCCGGCTGGGATGCATATTAATTGCTTGGGAATTGGTTGGCTGCAAGCCATCTCAGGCAGTCTCAGGCTTGATTAAAGACTTCAACGGTCTGGCGACAAAATTGTTTGAGGTGTTCCTGAATTTGGTTGGCTGGGGGCCGATCGCCCACAATATGCCAGTGCCCGATCGTGGAAAGTCGCCACTGCTCACCGGTGTGGGCCATGCCGACGGCCTCTACCCCAATTGCCCGTCGGGTGGCCGCCAAGGGATCTTTATGTACGCGAATTTGCACCAGGATACTACGGCTCTGAAAGCGGGGACTCCAACCGGGTAGGTGAAAACCAATGTCGATCGAGTCGGGATCAACCAGTTCACGGGTATCGGGATCATTGCACCAGGGGTTCAAATCGGCACGGGCGTCGGGAAAGTGGGCCTTAAATAGGTTCACCACTGTGGCAATTTTACTGGCGACCTCTAAGCCAGTGGCCTGCTCGGCTGCATTCACAACACTCCCTCCTACATCTCACCTTGACCGGATGGTGGCGGGTGGCTGCCCTACCCTCGGTGTTTCCTAGTTTTTAGATTATGGAGTTGACGATCGGGCAAATCGTTGTTTGCCTTGTTACATTTTGATACATTTTACTGAAGAATTGGGTGATCTGGGGGTAGCCGTGGGGCGGGCGACCCAGGCGGGCCGATCGGAGGAGACCAACGATCGCTAAAATTCCCTAAGAGTGAAAGACGTTGTGATCTGGGATAGCGGCCCATCCCAGGTCATGTCTTGCCCCTTGCCCCCTAAGCATGCATGCCCCTATGGTTACGATTCCCCAAGATCTCGACGAAGCGATTGCACAGGCTAAAACAGCGACGATCGCTGCCCTGGAAGCGGGCTATTCCCGACTCCAGGTAGAACTGGCGATTCCGGAACTGAAGATCATGCCGATCGCTGAACAGTTTTTGCCGATTTTTGCCGACTATGGCAGTGACCTGAAAGTGGTTTTCCCCGATGCTGGCGCTGCTGCCCTGGCGCGTCGGGACTGGGGGCCAATGGCCTTTGAAATTCGGGGTCTTGATGAAATTCGTGCCCAGTTACGCACGGAAGATCGTGCCATTCTTGTGATTGAACCCAGTGCCGTTGAAGTCGGTGATGTGGAAAAACTCTGTACCGCAGCGGGCGATCGCCCGGTTGTCCTGCTCAACCCCCGTTTAGAGGACGTGGCCACGATCGGCATCGGCTATGCGGGGCGTCAACTGCGGGAACGCTTTCTTAATACCCTGGAGTCTTGCTACTACTTTCGCCCCTTAGAGGGTGCCGTCCTGTTTCGGTGCTACCCGACCCCCTGGCAAGTATGGCAAGAGCGCGATGGTGGCTATGCATTACTCGCAGAAATGCCCACCAAACCCGTTGGCGATATTCTTGACCAAATCTTAATAAAAGACAATGAAGAAAGCTTAAAACCCTTGCCCAGTCAACCTTCCAAGGCAGGCTTTTTGACCAATTTAGAGCGGTTTTTGCGTGCCCTGAACCAGTAGGTGCGGCGTTGTCTGTAGATTTACGGATACTGATCGCCAGGTTTGTCTGCTAGAAGTCGAGTAGCTGATGATACTGAATCCGGCAGCGTTGGCATAATGATAGTAGTTGCGATCGCAGCATCAGCATACCTCCGTTTATTGAGCGGCCAGGAATTTGGATGAGCAAGACAAGCCTTTCCCGTCAAATCGTTGTAGGTGATGTTCACGGTCACTACGACGGTCTTATGCAACTGCTAGAACAGGTTGCCCCCGGTGGCGCTGACAACCTTTACTTTCTAGGGGATCTCATCGATCGCGGTGCCCAGAGTGCCCAGGTGGTTGAGTTTGTGCGCAAGAACGACTATGCCTGTATTCGGGGCAACCACGAACAGATGCTTCTGGATGCCTTTCCGGGCCAGAAGGTGGCGATCTCGGCCCTTCAGGCATGGCTATATAACGGTGGGCATACAACCTATGAAAGTTATGGTAGCCATATCACCTTGCTATTAGAGCATTTGGACTGGCTGCGGGGCCTGCCACTGTATCTTGACCTCGGTGATATTTGGCTTGTCCATGCCGGGGTTGATCCACGCCTACCGATTTCAGTTCAAACTAGTGAAGAGTTCTGCTGGATTCGTGAAGATTTCCACGGGATTACAGAACCCTACTTTCCGGATAAGACCATTATTGTCGGCCATACCATTACCCTGACGATTCCGGGGGTGGGGGCGGGCAAACTGGCGCGAGGTAAGGGCTGGATTGGGATCGATACGGGAGCCTATCATCCTCGGAGTGGTTGGCTGACGGCTCTGGATACGACTAACGGGTTGGTCTACCAGGTAAATGTCAATGATCGCCTGACGCGGGTGTTGCCCTTGGCAGAAGCGGCTGTGGATATTGATCCGGAACGGGTGCGATCGCGGCGACAACTTCTGAGCATTTAGAACCGCGGACGGAGGACAGGGGAGCGAGAACCGAGGACGGAGGACAGGGGAGCGAGAACCGAGGACGGAGCATTGAGGATTGAGGACGGAGCATTGAGGGCATCGGCTAGGGTTGTGATTGCCTCCCGCAGCGCCAGTTGCTCTAACCAGGGGGGTGGAATACTGTCTTGTCCATAATAGGCCCCTGCGATTTGACCGCAGATGGCTGCTGTGGTATCGGCATCGTCCCCTAAATTCGCTGCCATCAGCACGGCTTCGGCAAAGCTGTTCGTCTGCCAAAAACACCACAGGGCTGCTTCCAGGCTTTCAACAACATACCCTGATCCGCAAATCTGCTCCCGTGTCTTATCCCGGTAGGCTCCGGCTGCAATGGCCTGGAGGGGGGGGGACTCAATCAGGGCGGGAAACCTACCCCAGAGAATCTCAGGCTTATCCGCACCCGACAGGGCACGGTAGAGGATATCTCCGAATAAGCGGCTGGCGTCAATACATTCTGCTGCCCCATGAGTGGTCCGTGCACTTTCGCCGGAAAACTCATGGATACGATCGCGATCGGGAAAATAAAACATGGGCACGGGGGCCAATCGCATTAAACACCCATTCCCCGCCGATCGCGGCTCGGTGGGGCCACTGAAGGGATTTCCCGATCGTCGGTATTGGGCAAGGGCCTGACTGACCGTATGGCCAATATCAAAACAGGTCCCTGTGCTGCTGAGATACCCGTGGTCTTGCCAGTCGCAATACCGATCCATTTGATCGATCGCATCAAACCCACCGCACTCAACCAAACTAGTGGCTAAACAGAGGGCCATTGCGGTGTCATCGGTCCACTGTCCCGGTTGCAGATTAAATGGCCCGCCCCCCACCATATCGGTAAGCGGCGGGAAGGACCTTCGTGGCCGAAACTCTACCGTTGTCCCGATGGCATCTCCCACCGCTAGGCCCAGTAAGCAGCCACGAAAGCGTGCTAATGTCTGCATGACGCCCCTCCAGCCAGGCGGTTATTGACGAGCGGACTCAGCAGGCAGCTAGCTCATACCGCTGTGGCTACGATCATAACCCCCAAAATCATGGGGCACTTTCCCCTGAATGTGGCTTTCGTAGTTGGCGGCATCCTCAACTGAAAGACCAACCTCTTCATCCAGTCGGGTGAGCATCGATCGCTCCCGCTGACGGACCTTTTGATGCCGTTCAATAAACAAGGACCGAGACCGTTCATCCAGGTTCAGGGGGATACCGGATGCCTGACCATTGCGATTTGTGAGTTCCATACTGTCCTCCTCGAAGGGATTGTGGTGCAATCTGTGGCGCGTTCCTTCGGGATGGTTCCCTACTTCCGTCTCTCCAGACCCCAATCTCGATAAAACCAGGCAAGAGAGATGAACGATTTTTTATTTATCTGTATTGTAGGCTACCATTTGCATGTTTTTTAAGGTGATCTTAGGATTGCAACACAATGCAATGTTTCGCGATATCTGTTGACGTGATCTACCCATAAAACGTAATGTGCGATCCTCCGGTTCTTGGCTAATTGGCTGGGGTGGTGGTTCGCAAGGGAGCGGCGGGGGGCGGGCGCACATCTCAGGGCTGATTGTTGCCAACCTTGCTGCCGATTTGGGTGGAAGGCCGGGATGATGGATGGGTAGTCAATCTCCAGGTTTTATGACCTTTTCCTTTGCCCCTAGGCCAACGACCTTTCCCCGATCGCCGGTGTCCCGACCGGAAAGCATTCGTCTGCTGGTCCTTGACATTGATGGCACGATCGCTGGCGAGTCCAATACGATTCGGGAGCCAGTCTTGGCGGCTATTCGGGCGGCCCAGGCAGCCGGTGTGCAGGTGGCGATCGCGACGGGGCGCATGTTTTGTTCGGCGGTACGCTTCCACGAGGCAGTGGGTTCCCGTTTACCCCTGATTGCCTACCAAGGTGCACTGATTAAGGACCCCCAAACCCAGCAGGTCTATCGCCATTGGCCCCTCGAAGCGGCGATGGTCGTTCGGATTCTGAATGATCTCGAATATTGCCGCTGGCGATCGACCCTTGCCATCCACGTTTATTTAGACGATCGCCTCCATGTGTGCGAACTTTCCCCTGTGACCCGACGCTATGCTGAACGCAGTGCCATTGAGCCAGTTGTGGTGGGGGATTTAGGGCAATTACTGCCCCAGGGACCGACGAAAATCCTGGTATTGAGTGAGGATGCTGACCCGATCGCCGAGTTGATGGCGTATCTGCGGCAACGGTATACCCCTGCCGAAGTGTACCTTACGCGCTCCGTGCCTACTTTCTTGGAGGCAAGCCATCCCGCCGTCAACAAGGGGACAGCCGTCCGTTATTTAGCGGAAGAATTGTTGGGTATCCCGCCTAGTCAGGTCATGGCGATCGGAGACAATTTCAATGATATGGAAATGTTGCAGTACGCGGGTTTGGGGATAGCGATGGGCAATGCCCCGGTTGCCGTACAGGCAATCGCTGATTGGGTGGCTCCCAGTGTAGAGGCAGATGGGGTGGCTGCCGCAATCGCGGCGTTTTTGCTGTAGCCGTTGTTTGGGTTGGTCTGAGCGCTAGTTTAAGCGCTCATGACTTTGGCGCTCATGACTTTGGCGCTAGTTACTCCATCGCTAGACTTCTGCGCTAGGTTTAATGCGCTAGGTTTAAAATCAGAAAGGACACCGACGACTTGCCGTGTTTCGTCTCGGTGTCCCTACTGGTTCGCTCCTCACACTAAACATAGGTTAGCAGACCCTTGGGGGTTTGTCACCCCCCTGAAACCTAAATTTTTTCTGAATTGACTGGAATTTGCGGCTATTGGTGTCCCAGAGTTAGCCTAAAAGCCATATGGGTTCGGGCTTTTAGGCAATTATCGGATGCTCCCGATAGCGGGGAAATTTCTAGAAATGTGGCATGATGCCCTTAGTAGTCCTGGAGGCGTCACGATGACACGGTATTGGCTCTCCTTCACCCTGGGTGGCTGGGTGGCTGGCTTCGCGATCGTGGCCTCCCCTTGGCCTGGGCTGGGTGTCCAGTTGGCTGATGGTACGACGGCCTTTGTACAGCAACCGGTCCTCTTTGAGGCTAGTACAACCCAAAGTACTGCGAGGGCGTGGTCTGCAACCTATTACTTCCATATGCAGTTACCGGCAGGAGCCAGTGAACCCCTCCAACGGGTCCAGATTGACCAAAATCAGGGGGTTGAGTTGATTGGGTATCGCCTGAATGAGACGCGGGCCTATCTGGGATCGCGATCGCGGCGGGGGGAACCGCTAGCGATTGGGGAGCAGGTCTTTGACCGTCGCACTGGGCGACTGACGGTGGTTTTCGAGCCACCCATCCCCCCTGGCACACGGTTTACGCTGGCCCTGCGGCCTGTGCAAAATCCCGTCAGTGGTATTTACCTATTGGGGGTGACGGCCTTTCCGGTGGGCGATCGTGTTGCATCGCACTTTATGGGCTTTGGACGCCTACATTTTTATAGTGATTGGTTTTAGGGAAATCTTAGTGATTGGTTTTAGGGAAATCTCCCCGTCGGATTTATGGGGCATCCAAATGCCCGATATCGCAATCTGTAAAACCAACCGGATGGGGCTTGCCAAGTCATGTTAAATGAGAGGCATTCATAAACCGTTGATCTGGTGGTGGGAGGGTGGAAGTTCAATGCCTGCCGATACAATTCCTGGGTTATTGAAACACCTATTGGCAAAGCAGTTTAAATCCTGTGGCGAATGTGTAGAGGCTGCCCATTCTTTGCTAGGAATTTACACGTTTACGCTGTCTTGGCAAACACGACAGCCCCTGGCTTTATTAAACATTAGTCCATCCTTGCCGGAAGGATGGCTATCTGGGTTGGATGAACCTACCTCAAGTTTATTATTAGAGGGCAGCCCATTGCTAGATGTAAACCAGACGTTCGTAGTCCGATCGGCACAGGTTCAACAGCTACCCAATCAAGCTTGGGCCTGGGTACCTGATCATGAGGACGATCGCGCTTTGGTTGAATATTTACGCCTGGAAGGATGGGGATAGGGTTGATACAACTCGGCGATCGTGGGCATTCCGGATCGTCGCAATGTGAATTTTCTTGAATTAGTTTTAACCTCTGGCAAAAATCATCATAGCGCCATTGGGGTTGGGCAGGTCGCAATCATGGGTGGTCATTCCAGGCATGGGGCGATTCGAACTGATCCTTGAGCAAGTCAGGAAATGTTGGTACTCTTTTTAATGGCAAGAGTAGCTACCATGCTTGCTTGGTCAGGGGTTGAGCGGATTACAACCAGGGGCTTGATAGATTTAGTAACGTCTTGAAAGATTACTTTACGGTTCTAGCCACCAATTTTGATTAGGCTAGTTAGTAAGCATCATTGTTACATATTCTGAGGTCGTCATCATGGCAACGTTATTTAATCTTGAGCTGAAGGAGCGTGACTGGCGATCGCTGGCGCTCCTAACCCTAGGTTTTTGGCTGAGTGGCAGTGTGCTATTGGACTTGGTGATCATGCCAGTTCTTTATACTACGGGGATGATGAGTGATGCCAACTTTGCCACCACGGGCTATACCCTTTTCAATGTGTTTAACCACATTGAGGTTTTCTGCGCTGCCCTAGTGCTGACGATCATGCTGGTTTTTCGATATCTCCATGTCCAGGTTGCCACGAAGCTTGCCCGTTGGGAAAATTGGTCAGTTTCCCTGGCGATCGGTCTTTTAGGGGTCGCTTTGCTCTTTACCTATTTGTTAACCCCCCAAATGGGGGCGATGGGTATCCAACTCAATCTTTTCCAAGCGGCTGTTGAGACCCCCGCCGGCATGAACCAACTGCACGGTATCTACTGGGCTTTAGAAGTCCTTAAATTAATCGGGGGGGGTGCCCTCTTGGGGCTACTCTATCGCCACGATCGCTGATCCCTGGCGCTGGCAATGCCGGCAATGTGCAGAAAATCCCGTGGGGTAGGCGTCTCGCCTGCCCCGATTTTCCGTTTTGTAGTCGTAGTTTTGGCGGTTAGTAGTCAGAGTTTTACCGTCATTCCTTTTTTTTCAACGGCTTTTGCGGCAATAATCTAGATGGGAAATCACCCGATCGCAATGACTACAGCCCAATCATGCCAGAGGTATCAATTTTACTAGCAATATCATACCGGCCAACCCTGACGAGCCAGCGATATTCCGCCAGGATTTCTGGACGTGCAAACTGCTGACAGTTTTGCCATTCTAGGGCGGCTTTCTGCGGCTGATTTGTCTCCACAAACGCTTGAGCGAGAAAACAATGGGCCATCCCTGAACCAATATTGGTATCAGCTTGCTTGCGATCGAGGTGCAAAGCGGCCTGTAAATAGGTTTGGGCACGGGGATAGTTTTCCTGCTCTAGGGCTGTCCAGCCCAAGTTGCGGGTGAGTTGGAATTGTTCATCCGGATTCTGTGCCCGTTGTAGCCCCATGAGCAGTAGGGTATTGGCTTGATCAAAACTCTCTTCTTGCAGATAAATCCGACCCAGGTTATTAAAGGCTAAAGGATTGCCAGATGCCAGTGCTTGTTGGTACAGGGGCTTTGCTTGGTTGTTATTGCCCAGCGATTCATGGGTCATGCCCAGGGCGATCGCGATATCTGGGTTATCGGGATAAAAGCCTTGGGCACGCTGGAGTTCCTTTTGGGCTTCTTTAATTAATCCCTGACTTTGGAGACGTAGGGCACGACGATAGTAAGAATCCGCTAGTTTTGGCTTGCTATAGTAGCACTGGATAGCTAGTAACATCAGCAGTAGGGAAAGGCCAAAGGTTGCTTCGCTGTAGTACTTGGGGGGGATTTTGGTGCGTTTTAAGGTAGATTGAATCAGCTTTTGACCCTCACCCCCCCGTAGGCTTGAAATCGCAACAACTAGCAAACCGCTGGGGCCTAAGATACCCAGGGATTCCAGTGCGCCTAAGCCACTGCCCAACAGCAGGGGGATGAAGGTCACAAAATGGGTGACAAATCCAGTCAAACAAATAATGGCTAACCCATTCCAGAGCCAATCTAGCTGATCATCGCGATCGACCATTGCAGGCGCTTCTAAATACCACCACCAGGCGGAGGGGGGCGGTTGAAAACTTGCCCGCCAGTTGGCTAAGTCTCCCTGGCGCACAATAACGTTAACCTGACGTTTCAGGCGATCGTCTAACTCAGCTAATTGCAAGAGTGCCTCAGCCGACAGGGAGGTATTTTCCTGGCAGTGAGTTTGAATGGCGTCCCGCGCCACTAACACTGCCAGGATCTGCTCACGGGTTGGAGCTGGTTGCTCGGTTTCTAAATCTGCGATCGCTGCTTCATAGGCTTGCCAGAAAGAAAATATTGGCGCTGGTGTTTCAGAATTAGCAGATGCCATTGTCCCACTCCTCAGTTGAAGCTTGAATCCAAAACTAAGCACTAAAAACTAAAAATGATTAGATCCTCCGACTTCACAGGGCCACAGACAATGAACGAATAAGCTTTCGATGCTCAAATGCACGCAGGTTATTAAACCTCCAGTTTTATTTAACTTATTTTATTTAACTTATGTAATATCAAGAACTTTATGCTAAGCGAAATACTCAAGAATTGACAATCATAAATCATATTATTGGCCGCTTCAGAATAAGTTGTAAATATGAATTGACAAGCAGGAGCAATTTTTGGAAGTTGATTAACTAGGCATTGGGCTGCTGGTAAATGAAGGTTTAGAGCAATTTCATTGATTAAAACAAGTGAAATACAAAATTTGCTGTCTGGCAATCTTATAGAGATCGGGAAAACAGCTTGTTCTTCTGCTATATTTCTCACTCATCGCTGCACAGTTCTAAAGGAGCGTGGCGTTAGCTAGAGCTAAGGAGGAGCAATATGCAGTTTGGTTTCTAATTCCATAGGTTTAAAAGCCCCATGTTCGGTAATGATCGCCGTAATCAACGGGGCGGGGGTGACATCAAAGGCCGGATTGTAGAACTCAACCCCTGGTGGGCAGATTCGGGTATCGCCAATTTGGGCTACTTCTTCGCTATCCCGTTCTTCGATCGGGATCTGGCCGCCATCGGGCAACTCAAAGTCGATCGTAGACACAGGCGCGGCCACAAAAAATGGAATATTGTGGGCCTTGGCCACGAGCGCTACTGCATAGGTGCCAATTTTATTGGCGGTGTCGCCATTGGCAGCAATCCGATCGGCCCCCACTACCACTGCATCAATCAGGCCCTTTTGCATACAGTGGGCTGCCATATTGTCCGTAATCACAGTCACGGGAATTCCTTCATGGACACACTCCCAGGCAGTTAGGCGTGCCCCCTGCAAACGCGGGCGGGTTTCGTCTGCATAGACCCGTGCCAGCCGTCCCGCTTGCCATGCCGATCGCACCACCCCCAGCGCCGTCCCGTAGCCTGCCGTTGCCAGCGCCCCCGCATTACAGTGGGTTAATAGGCGCAATTGGGTTGGGGTTGTGGGTAATGCCTGCAAGCCTGCCGCCCCAATCGCCTGACAGGTTTGCAGATCCTCGGCCTGGATGGTCTGGGCGGTTTCCAGCAGCGCTTGCTTCAGGGTGTCCACTGATCCCACCGTTTGCCGTGCGGTTTTGAGCATGCGCGCGATCGCCCAGAATAAATTCACTGCTGTTGGACGGGTCGCCTCTAGGGTATGGGCCACCTGTTCAAGGGCCGTCAGAAATTGCTCCCGATCGGCTGTCTCAATCTCCCGTGCCCCTAGATACATCCCATAGGCCGCCGCCACGCCGATCGCCGGAGCACCTCGCACAATCATCGTCCGAATTGCCTGGGCCATATCTTCCAGACGACGCACTTCAACCACAGCATACTCCGCCGGTAATCGGGTTTGATCAACCAGCAAGACGTGCTGTTCCTGCCAGATGACAGGGTAGATTTGGTGGGAAAGCCACATAGGCAAGCCTTAGGGACCGTGCATCTCAATCAGTTCACTTTGGGCGATCGTGGCCTGAATGCGGGGACTGGCCAGGAACTGACGGGTATCCTCCATCAGTCGATCGCCCCAGAGATTCTCAATCAGGAAATCCGGGTCCCCATAACGGCCATCCATTTTGAGGGCAGCTTCCCCCAGGGCAATGCCTTTTTCCCGCTCGCCCTTGGCATAGAAGGCCACGGCTAGAGCCAAGCGCGGTTCAGCAGCCTTACTATCTAAGGCAATGGCTTCCTGCCACTTGGCGATCGCGTCCTCAACGTTATTTTGCTCATAGAGAACCAGGCCAATATTATTAATCGCTGGCCAGAATTTCTCATCGTGCTGAACCGCTGTTTCGTATTGCTTAACCGCGTCCGCAAACCGGTTGAGTTTGTAATAGGCATTGCCCAGATCAAACCAGGCCCCCGCCAAATCTGGGCGCAGATTGAGGCCCTGGCGCAGGTATTTCACCGAATTGTGGTAATCACCTTTTTGGAAGTAGGCTGACCCCAAGGCAAAGAGGACAGAGGTTTCCGTCGGTTCTAGCTTTTGGGCTTGATAGAGAGCGGCAATCCCTTGCTCTAACTGTTGGGCTTGAATATACAAACTCCCTAGTAGGGCTAAGACTTGGGGGTTTTGGGGGAGGAGTTGGGCGGCCAACTGGGCACGGGGCAAGGCGAGTTCAATTTGCTGGAATTGGGCTAATTGGGCCGATTCTCGCGCTAAGCCAAGCCCATGCTGTTCAAGTTGGGCCGTATCCAGGGTAGGTGTGACGGGAACAAGGGCCTGCGCTAGGGCGGGTTGGGCCACGCCCCAGAAGCCCCAGGCTAATAACAATGATAGGAAAGAGGTTCGCTTAGACACGGCTCAAGGGTTATCGGGTAAAAGAAGGGGAAGTCAGGGGAAAATGCGCAATTCTGTTGATAGCTTAGACGATCCGCCGTCAGTGTGGTAGAAATTGCTGCTTTGACCTGCACTTTAAGGGCGAATCTGGCCGCTGACAAGGGCGATCGCTTGGGGCAGGATGCGGTGTTCCTGGATCTGAATCCGGGCATGGAGGCGATCGGGGGTATCGTCGGGCAAAACGGGGACGGCGGCCTGAATCACGATGGGACCACTGTCCACCGCTAAACAGGCCCGATGGACTGTACACCCCGTCACCTTCACCCCGGCGGCCAGGGCTTGCTCCACCGCCCGTACCCCTGGGAAGCTGGGCAATAGGCTGGGATGGATATTGAGGACGCGATCGGGGAATGCCTCCAGCAATACGTGGGTGATAATCCGCATCCACCCGGCCATAATCACCCACTCCACCCCCTGTGCCTGAAAGGTGGCAACGATCGCCTGATCCAGACTTTCGCGGTTAGGAAATTCACGATGATTTAATAAAACCGCCGGCACACGCCACTGTTTGGCCCGCTCCGTGACCGTAGCTTGGGGATTGTTGTAAACCAGCACGGGCACTTCGGCATGGAGTTCCGCTGCCGCGATCGCCACCATGATCGCCTCAAAATTAGTCCCGCTGCCGGAGGCCATCACCCCCAAGCGGGCGGGAGTAGTGCGGGCAGAGGTTGCATGGCTGAGGGGGACGAGGGCAGGGGAAACAAAGCTAGGAGTTGTATCAAGGGAGAGGGACACGTCCATAACGATCCGTCAATACCAGCAGTCCATAACAGGAAATTTGCTGCTCAGCCTAGCACGCTCAACTGCGTTGGCAAGACACCTACCCCAAAGATTTAAGCTGCTCCCCTAATTCACTTTTTCGGCAAAGAGGGCAAAAATGGCTGCCCAGGTTTGAGCCGCCACCTCCGGGCGATAGTCGGGCCGTTGATCGCAGCAGAAGCCATGCCCCGCCCCAGCAAACCGGAAGATCTGATGGTCTACCTGGTGCGTTTCGAGGGCAGCAGCGATCGCGTCCACCTCTGCCGCTGGAATCAGGGGATCGTCCATGCCAAAGAAACAATAAATCGTGCCGTGGATATCCGGCGTCCGCGTGATCGTGGGGGGGCCTTCATCCCCAGGGGTCATCGTCACAATCCCCGCCCCGTAGCAGGAGGCCGTGGCCCGTATCGCCGGTAACGTTGCCGCCAGGTAGGCCACGTGCCCGCCAAAACAAAAGCCAATGCAGCCCATGCCCCCCGGCTTCACCCAGGGCTGTGCTTGCAGATAGGCGATCGTCGCTTGAATGTCACTCAACAGTTCCGAGGCCCGCGTCTGGTTTTTGTGGCGTCGCCCCTCTACCAAGTCTGCTTCGCTGTAGCCCACCTCAAATCCTGGGGCTGTGCGTTGGAAGAGGGCCGGGGCGATCGCGGCATAGCCCGCTCGCGCAATCCGCTCCGTGACTTGACGAATATGGGCATTCACCCCAAACACCTCCGGTAAGACGATGACAGCGGGAAAGGGGCCAGTTCCCTGGGGATAGGCCAGATAGGACTGGATTGCTAAGTCCCCATTGGGAACCGTAACAAACTCGGTATGGAGCAGCAGATCAGGCATGGTGGATATCAATTCAAAATGCAAACTTCAGTAGCGCCAAAAGCCGTTGTGGGGTAGGTATCCTGTCGGCCACCCAGATCGTTGTCTTGGCTATCCCACGTTCAATTTGGGATCGACTGCAACTAGAAGTCGAAGCAATTACGTTCGGGGGGATGGGGGGGATGGCCGACGGCGTGGATAGTGGCTTGCTCAGCAGCTTGGGCTAATCGGGCCGCAACCCGGGCAGCCTGGGGGCGAATCAGGGACCAGATAACGGGGGAGAGCCAACCCCGTAGGGTGACCCGGTAGGACACATAGTTGCCCTCTTCACTGGGTTCTACCTGATAGGTGGCCTGTTCTTCAATGCCCCAAGCCCCTAGGACCCGCAGGCTTAGCAACTCCCCTGGCCGGACCCGCTCGACAAAAATGCGCACGGGAACCGGAAAGAGGCGGGTAACAGCGCGGTAGAAGAGGCCCGGTTTAGCCATTAGTCCCTGGGGCAGGCTGGTCCGCCAAAGCAGGGGGTGCCAGGAGACATCTGCTAGGTTGGCGATCGTTTGCCAGAGATCGTCTACGGAAGCGGAGCTGATCACTCGATATTTCTTGACAAGCGAGTAGCGGATACGACGACTTTTGCGCTCCAGAACACGCGATAGGTAGTTAGGCAGGTAAAACATGGCCGTGGTACTTAGAACTGGCTACACATTGCTGAGCCGCGACACTCTGATTGAGAAGGGCACATCCCCAATGTCCTAGCTAGCGCTCAACTAAGCCGTAGCCAACAAACCTCCTATTCTAGCGGGTTACCGAAGCTGAAAGAAATAGGTCTGTAACAAATTGTGTACAAATTGATACCGTTGCTGGTGGTGTTGGAGCAAGAGGCGATCGCTGGCGTAGTTGAGGAAGCGGCGATAGTTCCAGGGGATATGGCCTTGGCCCCAGAGCAGGAAACGCAGCACGCCATGCTGAATACAGGCTTCTCCCCCGGCGGCAATTCCCAAGAGGAGTCCTAGGCAGGTGCTCAGGACGGCGTACTGGGCCAGGGGGAGGCCCATCTGGAACCAGATTCCACTGGAGATCCCAATCCCTAGGCAGGTTAAGAGGCTGGCATTTTGCGTTGCCTGCACCGCCGTGGGCAGGGGAGACATCGGGGGCGATCGCCAGTGCTGGCTTAGGGTTTGGAGGCCCAGGGGCGTCAGGCAAATTAACCCCAGGCATAGGAGCAGGGTGAGACCCGTGATGACGCCGTTCGGGGTGCCTTGCGCCAGGGTTTGCAGCAGCCAGCCCACGATCGCACTCACCAGGATGATCGCTCCGATAATGACGCTGGTGTGACTGGCCCAGTAGCGGCTCAAGAGGTTGAAAATGGGGGCTTGGGGTTGGATCTGAAGGTCAGCTTGCTGCCAGAGATGGAGGGGGGTGCTGGCCAGCCCGATCGCGACGCCGAGGGTGAGGAGGGGCACTTGGCGCGACAGAAGGCCAAAGCTGCCGCCGAGGATAATCCCTTCCGCAAGGCCAACGCCGATCGCATAGGCCCAACGACTATTGGTTTTGGCCAGGATGCTGGGTTGCAGGGCTTCAATCCGCAAGTCGGCGATCGCCTGGGTGTGTAGGTAGTGGGCCAGCCAGTGGAGCCAGTGTTTGGTTTGTTCCGAGAGGGGTTCCTGATTACGGGGATACCAGGGGTCACGGGGATCGCGCCGCAGACGGCTACGGACGTAGGCACTGATTAAGTAGTGGCGGCGATCGTCGAAGCTGGTCAGCCCCCGCCATGCCCGCATGAGGAGTTCATCCGTTGCCAGGATCATCATATTGAGTAGCAGGGCATTTTTGGCTAAGCCGAGGAGGGCGGGATCAGCCTCTAGGTTACGGTGCAACTCTAGGCTCTCGGTCTGGTTCAGGTAATGGCTAATTTGCGCATTGGTGAGGGAGCGCAGGAGCATCCCCCCATTGACCGTTAAGCGTGTTTGGCAGCGGGTGTAGGACTCTAGTGAGGTCGCTAGAATTAACCGGGGATAGGTGGCGAGGAATTGGTTAAGGGTTTGCAGACACGCTTCCTGTTGTGTCAGGTTGAGGCGATCGAGATCGTCCAGCAAGGGAATAATCTGTCGCTGCTGTAACCAGGCGTGACCGATGGGGCGAGGGAGTTGGTAGCGTTGGTACAATTGTTCGACTAACCACGGCGCAATTTCCCCAGGTGCCTGCCAGCCCAAGAGTGACAGGTAGAGGGGGAGGGGGGCCGTCACCGTTGTTTGGGCGATCGTCCACAATTGGTGGGCAAGGTCGATGAGGGTACTGGTTTTACCCGTCCCCGCCCCGCCGAGAACCATCAGTTTGCCATCCGCTTGGGCCAGCACCCCCAAGACCCCCATTTCCTGGGTGAGGGGAAACCGGGGGGCTTGGCGCAGTTTGACCTCGATATCCCATAGCCGTGCGGGGAGTTCGGGCAGGGGGCCCCGGATCGCTTCCCGCCAAACGCCGTGATGCAAGGTATAGCTGAGACGATCGTCCAGTTCTGCTCTCAGTCTCGTCAGGAGTTGCTGACGCAGCGGGTGGGGGGAGGAAGGAGGGCCGGGAGTCACGGTAGGCTGCTCTGGTCAGAGGAGATGCGGGGAAACGGCTCAAGCCTAGCTTAATTGTTTGCTTCTGGGGAAGACCAGGACGACTCTGTCGGCGATCGGGGTAGGTTCAGGTGGAAGCTGGTCTGATTCCCGCTCGATGCGACCTGAATGGTACCGCCCAGATATTCCACCAGTTTTTTGACCAATGCCAACCCCAAACCAGTGCCGCCCTGCTTCCAGGGATCATGGCTAGGAATGCGGTAGAAGCGCTCGAAAATTTTCGATAACTCGCTATTGGGAATCTCAACGCCAAAGTTTGTCACGCTGAGGTGCCAGCGATCGTTGGTCACTTGACAGGAGATGACAATCGGCTGTTCTGGCGGAGTATATTTACAAGCATTATTAATTAGTTCACTGACGATTCGTCCTAGACTATCTACTTGGCAGGTGATCAGGGGGGCGTTGTCTAGGCTCGTAGTGTCTGGTGTACATTCTAAGACTAAGGTTTGTTGGCGGGCGTTAGCTCGTTCGTGGAAGGGCTGAATAAACTCTGATAACCAGTTATAAATATGTAACTTTTGGAATTCTCCTTGATGTTTACCTGCTTCTAGACGCTGAAGATCCAGGAGATCATTGATGAGACTAATTTCGCGATCGCATTCTTGGCCCAGCACGGCTAAATATTGATGAATCTTCTGGTGCCGCTGGGGTGATTCAGGTTGGGCTACGCTGATCTCCAACATCCGCAGCGAGAGTTTCATATTAGTAATGGGTGTGCGTAGTTCGTGGGAGACTGTACTTAAAAACTCATCCTTGAGGCGATTAAGCTGTTCCAATTCTTGGATAGCCTGCTGGAGTCTAGTCTCATTGGCTTTGCGATCGCTAATATCCATTGTGGTACCAAATAGTCGAATTACTCGACCTTGTTCATCTTTCACCGCATGGCCTTTCACTGACATCCAGGCGATCGAACCGTCCGGGCGGTTAATTGGAAAATCTTCGTCATAGGGTTCACCCGTAGTCAAGATCTGCGTGACAACACGATCGTGACGTTCCCGTTCTTCTGGCGAAAAACTTTGGGACATCTGTTCATAGGTGGGGGCTGGTCCCGTCGGTGACCAACCAAAAATCCGAAAAACCTCATCGGACCAGGTGATTTCCCCTGTGAGAACATCAAATTCCCAATCCCCTACGTGGGCGACCCGTTGCGCTTCCTTGAGGCGGGCTTCGCTCTTGCGCAGGGCAGCTTCCGTTTGCTTACGCTCGGTAATATCACTAAAGAAAATGGCAATGCCATCCTCTAGCTTTACGGCCATATTCCGGAACCAACCGGTAATCCCTTCCGATTCATAGGCTAATTCAATATCATGGGGTTCGCCGGTCTCAACAACACGCACGTACCGCTGAAATAATTCACTATTCTCACGATTGCCGGGTAAGATAACCAGGAGGCGGTTACCGATCAGATCCTCTGGGGGATGTTTTAAGATTTCACAGGCTTTGGGGTTAGCATAGGTCCAAATAAAGTCAATAATCTTCCCCTGTTCATCACGAACACATTCAAGCAAGGTAAAGGCATCTAGCGAAAGTTCCTGCGCAATCCGAAACCGCTCTTCGGTACGGCGTAATTGTGATTCAATTTGTTTACGATCGCTAATGTCAATTAAATAGCCAATAAATTCTAGGGGCTGTCCATTCTCATCACGAATTAGATTGAGTCGTTCGTAGAGCTAGTGATAGGTGCCATCGGCATGGAGAAATCGAATCTCATGTTGATGAAATTCATGCTCAAAAATTTCAGGAATTCTCGCAAGAACTGCATCACGATCGTCAGGATGGATATGATCAGCCCAAAAATCGGGTTTCTCTAGAAATTGACTGAAGTGATATCCCAAAATTGCCGTAACATTCTCACTAATATAGGTGGCAGCATAGTTCCCAGAAGGTTCGCAGGTGAAAATGACAGCAGGACAGCGTGTTAGTAAATATTGCAAGCGATCACGCACGGTCCTTAGTTCAATTTCGGTTTGCTTCAACTGGTGAATATCCCGGCCAACTGATTGAATTTCGATAATCTCCCCTTGATCATTCGAGATTAAGCGATTCACCCATTGGATCCATCGAATTTCCCCGGTAGCATGATAGACTCGGCCCTCAATGACTACCGTGGGATGTTCAATCGTCAAACTCTGGATAGCTTGGGCAACGCTTTCCTGATCGTCTTCATAAACAACCGGGATAAAACTTTGGCCAATGACTTCCTCCGGATTTAAGCCAAAGTAACGGTAATAGGCTTCATTCACAAAGAGCATTTTACGATCGAGGGTAAATCGCGTAATCATTTCTGTCTGCGCCTCAACGATCGCTCGATAGCGGATTTCACTTTCTTGTAGAGCTTGTTCTGCCTGTTTACGCTCGCTAATATCCATGATGATGCCCACCAGTTTGATCACCTCTCCCTGGTTGTTAAAGGTACAAGCGCCCCGCTCGAACACCCAACGAATTTTTCCGTCATCTAGAAGTAAACGACATTCAACCTCAAATGGCGTTCCCTGAGCAAGAGCATCTGCTTCAACTTGTTTGACGTATTCACGATCGTCCGGATGGACACAATTAAAAAATACATCAGGGTGAAGATGGGTATCTAAAAACTCACCTTGCTGATTAAAAATATAACCGCGATCGTCCGTGTGTAAATCCAAAATTTCGTAGGTTTCAGGTGACCAATAATCTGTATTTGTGGTAATATCCCACTCCCAAATTCCCATCTTGACCGCCGCCAGGGCTACTTGCAGCCTCAAGCTCTGGACTTGCACCTCTGCCGCAAGTGACTGATTGAGTTTTTGGAGTGCCTGTTCCGCTTTTTGACGTTCGCTGAGTTCGGATTGTACCTGCTGTAAAAGGACCGCTTGTTGCATCGCTACGGCTAGTTGATTCGCGATCGTCGTCATTAATTCAATCTCCGCCTCTGGCCAAACCCGCTCTTCCCCCTGTTTGACAAGGGCAATCGTGGTCAAGGGATAGGCGTTAACCTGAATCGGCATAATGAACCAGGCCCCCGGAAACATCGCCGCAATCTGGCGATTAATCTCATCTTCTAAGGTATTGGTGTCAGTAATACAAACGGATTTTCTCTGTTTGAGTTGAAGAGTGATGGGATTATTGGGATCGGGAATATCTAGCTCTAAAAAACTAGGTAGCGACGGCCTCTGACGATATTCGGCAATCGGTTTCCAAATCTCGCGTTCCTCGTTCAATTGATGAATTAGAGCATAATCGATCTGCAAAAATTTGCCAACTTCAGTAACTGTTGTCTGAAAAATACTGTCGAGATCTAAGGAATTGCGAATCGCTTGAATAACATGATTAAGGTTTTTTTCACGCTGAGCCTGTCTTCGTAATTCGGCTTCGAGGCGTTTGAGATCACTAATTTCTTTGGTAAAGGAGAGAAATAACACTAACTCTCCGGCTTCATTCAGCAACACCGAATTAAACCATTCGCAGTGAATAACACGGCCATCCTTACAGTAGTTACGATTCTGGCAAATCCCCGATCCTCCGGTTCTCAATAAGGCGTGCGCGTGATCCGTCACCTGCTCGATATCCGCCTCAAAGATGAAGGGCCAGTCGTACATTTGCTTGCCCACCACCTCTGCGGCTGCCCAGCCAAACAGTTGTTCGGCTTGGGCGGACCACCGTTGAATCCGAAATTGCTCATCCCAAACGATCGTGGCGAGGGGAGAATGATCTAGCAGGAAGGTCAATTGCTGCCATGCCTGCTGGAGATGGGTAACTGTTGTTTGTTGTTCGGTTTCTAGCTGTTGCAACTGTTGCTGGCAGTCCTGCAACTGACGGACTAGAGCTTCGTTGCTAGCTTGTAGGGCGGCAATTTGCGCATCGGTTCCTTCAGACACAGCAACAGCATCCTTTGCTAGAAAACTGGATAAGCCTAGGAGGTGGCACACCTGCATCCATAGTAATGCCTCATGCTGGCTGAGGGATCAGGTAAGGTGGAATAGGGGCAGGGGGGCTGAAGATACCCCCTAGGGCAACCTGCCGAGGTTACGGATGTTCGCTACCCGTTTTTATGTTCAACCCACAAAAATAAGGCAAGGATCTCCATGCATGAACTAAGCTACTACACAGTTATGGCAGAGTACAATCAGTGGATGAATGAGCGACTGTATGCCCTATGTGCCACGCTGCCTGATACCCTTCGTAAGGCCGATCGTGGTGCTTTTTTTGGTTCAATCCACAAAACACTTAATCACCTTTTGTATGGCGATCGCGTTTGGCTGGGTCGCTTTACGGGAAACCCTTTTTCTGCCCCGGAGATGGGCTGTTATCTCTTCGATGAGTTTGCGCACCTGCGGCAGGCCCGTGAAGTCCTCGATCGCGACCTGATTGCCTGGACTAAAACCTTATCTGTAACCTGGCTACAACAACCCTTTAGCTATCACAGTAATGTGGATGGGAAAACCCGAATTTTGCCCACCTGGCTATTAGTTGTCCACCTCTTCAACCACCAGACCCACCACCGAGGTCAATTAAGTACCCTGCTGAGTCAATTAGGGTATGATCCAGGGATCACAGATCTACCGTGGTTACCCACTTTAGTTGCAGAAATTCCCTAATCCAGATGGCTAACCAATGGACTTCCGCCGCCCATGCTCTTGATTATCTGCGTCGAGCCGATACCATCCCCCACCGTACCGAGGGAGAAGCGGCTCTGCTGGAACAGGTTCCCAAAACTGTGCAGCGTATCCTCGATCTCGGTACAGGCAATGGTCGCTTATTATCGCTCCTGAAAATCGATCGCCCCCAGGCCACCTGCATCGCCCTCGATTTTTCCCCGACCATGCTCCAGGCTGCCCGCGAGACCTTTGCCCAGGACCCGCAGGTGACCGTTATTGAACATAATTTGGATCATCCCTTGCCCGACCTAGGCCAATTTGACGCGATCGTTTCCAGTTTTGCCATTCACCACGTCAGTCACGATCGCAAGCGATCGCTCTACCAAGAAATTTACGATCGCCTGACTCCTAATGGTATCTTTTGCAATTTGGAGCACGTTGCTTCCCCCACCCCCAGACTACACGAGCGCTTTATGGCCGCGATCGGCTACCGTGTTGAGGACGAAGATCCCTCCAATCAATTGCTCGATGTGGAAACCCAATTAAGCTGGTTGCGGCAGATGGGTTTTACTGATGTTGATTGCTATTGGAAATGGCTAGAGATGGCTCTGCTAATTGGTATCAAACCCTAGAAAAATTCGTCTTCAGATAGCAATTAGCATGAGGTAACTATCCGCAAGGTCACAGGATCTAGGAGTCTATCAAGGTTAATTTTTTAGATTGGCTCAAACGCAGTGTAATCCCAAAAAGTCAATGATTGTGTTGGGTTCCGCAGGCTCGACGCCAACCTACAACCCGTCAGCTTAGGCATGATAGACCTTATATAACAGTATCTACCTAGGGTAGGCTGGCGCGGGCGATCGCTAACCCTAGCGCGGCTGGCAGTGCCCTGCCCGGATCAGCCCCACCCGTTTAGCGACGGCTTCGGCCTGGGTTTTATAGGGTCCCCAACGCTTTAGGGAGGGAGTCTCTGGCTCCGGAGCGATCGGGGAGCCATCCTTGTCTATTTGGGCGGGCTGAAGGGTGCAATGTCCGTCGGGTTGTTGGAGGATATACCACGGTGGTGAAATGTCGATCATAGGTCGGGTTAGCAAAACTGCGATCGGGGTTAGCAAAGGGCCGAAGGATTAGTTTAGTCAGGGTATTTAGGTTCGTATGACTGGGCAGAGCATTTCAGTCGCTTACTGGGGGCGGGTGAATTTGAGGGTGATGCCGCCACTATTACCCAATTTGCCGCCGTTGCCGACGAGGCTGATCTGGCCTTCGGCGTTGATTTCGACGGAGAGTTCGACTTCATCGAGCCGTAAGCCAGTGGTGGTGTCGGCTTGGCTAAAGAGGTCGTTGACGATCGCGATCATGTTTTCCATCTGGACGTTGAGGGCCTGGGCATCGAGGGCGACCCGTTTGCGCGTGGCGAGGGTTTTCGCCGTTGCGACGGTTCCAGAGCCAAAGCGGCTACCTGTATCTTCTCCCGATCGTCGCCCCTCAATTTCAGTCGTGTTCTCGATCGCTGCTTCAGTTTCCGCTACGATCCAGAGTTGGTGGGTGTCTGCCATGTGCCCGATCCTCGCTGACTTGATTTTTGGCTACGCTACCTTATCAATAAAGCAGAAAGGATACGCTGTTGGTATCTAGAGGCAAGAACATGATGACAAATCCCCATGTTGGTTCTTCGTTTGATGACTACCTGGAGGCAGAAGGTATTTTGGCTGAGGTGAATGCAATGGCCAATAAGGAGGTTTTGGCATGGCAGGGTCAGTCAGGCTGGGAATTGCTGTCACGTTATGGGGCTGAGCAAGCGAGGCTGGTTGCTAGGGAGCGAGGTCTTGATTGGGATGCGATGACGGAGGAGGAACGGGAAGCCTTTGTTGATGATGTGGTGCATGAGGATTAATTAGGGTAGATAACCTCAAACTGAGCACGGGTGGCGTTCAATCGCCTGCTGAATTTGGATTGTTAGACGGTTGAATGATGCGATTTTTAGCGGCTTCTAACTTTTGGCGAATGGCAGCTTGAACTTTCTCATCAAAATCAGGATCATCGGGACTGGCAATAATTTTGAGCGGACGTTGATTAATTCTGTCTAAGTAAGCCTGAAAGGCAGCCTGATCGCCACAATGTTTAAGGAAGTACTGTTTTAACTCAGGCGTAGACATTGCATCATAATTAATCTGGCTCATCAGCAAATTCTCCAGTAGTTTGTAGTCGTTTGCAGTTTGGAAACTGGGTCCTGTCTGGCTGGTTCTAACCTATTTGTGTTGTCTTGTAGGGGCAGGTTCACCAAGATTGATGCGGCCTCACGCATTAACTAGATAAACCTGCCCCCTAGGCTGTCGGGGCATACAGATTGTCTGTGGCTGGTAAACATTGATTGGGCGGGTTCATAAACATTATCGGTAACTGGCGAGGATTTTGGCGCAACCCGCCCCTACGTGAATCAATAAACCTGCCCCCTAGGCTGTCGGGGCATACAGATTATCTGTAACTGGCAAATATTGATTGGGCGGGTTCATACAGATTGTCGGTAACTGGCAAAGATTTTGGTGCAACCCGCCCCTACGTTAATCCAGGAATCTGCCTCTTGCGGGTAAACATTGATTTGGGTGTTGTCTTGTAGGGGCAGGTTCGCCGAGATCTATGCGGCCTCACGCATTAACTAGATAAACCTGCCCCCTAGGCTGTCGGGGCACACAGATTATCTGTAACTGGCAAATGTTGATGGGGCGGGTTC
>NZ_JBRCAD010000183.1:0-27115 GCF_053493415.1 Trichothermofontia sp.
GGTAACGATCGCCGGAGCGGGGAACTTACAGCCCCAGGTTGCCGCCGTCATTCGCACCCAGGCAGGTCAAACTGTACCGGCGGCCCAAATTGAGGCGGATCTGGCGGCAATTCGGGCGATCGGCCTGTTTGCCGATGTTCAGGCAATCCCCGTCACAACCCCCCAAGGCGTCCACCTTACCTACCAGGTTCAGCCCAACCCAATCCTACGGGCGGTGCAGATGCACGGCAATCAGGTCCTACCCCAACCGACGATCGCGGCTGCATTCCGGGATCTCTATGGGCGTCAACTGAACTTGAATGAACTCAAGCCCCGCATTGAGAGCCTCAACCAGTGGTATGAAAAGAACGGCTATACCCTGGCCCATGTGGTCAACGTCAGTTGGGGGGAACCAACGGGGACCCTGAGGGTGACCGTGGTGGAAGGGGTGATCGACTCGCTCCAGGTGCAATTTGTGGATGGCGAAGGCAACACCACCGATGCCACCGGCAAGCCCATCAAGGGTCGTACCCGTGATGTCATCATTACCCGCGAAGTGCAAACCCAACCGGGAGATGTCTTTAACCGCACTGCGATCGAGCAGGATTTGCGGCGGCTGTACCAGTTGGGCCTATTCGCTGATGTGGGGGTCACGCTCAAACCCGGTCAGGTCCCGGAGACGGTAGGGGTCATCATCCAGGTGGCGGAGCAAAAGACAGGCCAGTTTATGCCCAATGCGAGCTACAGCACGAGTGGTGGCCTAGCGGTAGGCTTGAAGGTCCAACAGAATAATATCGGCGGTAACCACCAGCAGTTGAGTGCTGATGTCCAGGTCGATCGTCAGGGCATGCTCTACGATGTGCGCTTTACTGACCCCTGGATCATGGGCGACCCGCACCGGACAGCGTATACCGCCAATGTCTTCAACCGACGGGGCACCTCCCTGGTCTTTGATGGGGGAGATACCCCGGTGGATCTACCCAATGGCGATCAACCCCGTCTCGATCGCCTGGGAGGTGGGATTCGCTTTAGCCGTCCCCTCGCTGATGACTGGCAGGTGTCCCTGAGCACCCAATACCAACGGGTCTTGGTCCAGGATGAAGCAGGCAAGATTACGCCCAAGGATGCATTGGGCAATGACCTCAGTTTCAGCGGTACGGGCCGGGACGAATTGTATACCCTTGAGTTGGCGGCTGTTCAGGATCGCCGGAACCAACGAGAGCAGCCAACCCAAGGCTCCCTCCTGCGCCTGAGTACGGAGCAGTCCGCCCCGATCGGAGCGGGTAATATTCTCATGAATCGGGTCCAAGGCAGTTACAGCGTCTATGTACCGGTCCAGTTCACCCAGTTCACCCCGCAGTCAGAGGCCCTAGCGCTGAATGTACAAGCGGGCACTGTGGTCGGTAACCTGCCCCCCTATGAAGCCTTTAGCCTGGGGGGGACGGATTCTGTGCGGGGGTACGATCGGGGGGATATGGCCAGCAGTCGCAGCTATGTACAGGCATCGGCGGAGTATCGCTTCCCCCTGTTCTCGATCGTGGGAGGCACCCTGTTTTTCGATGCGGCCACGGATTTAGGGAGCAGTGACACTGTACCCGGCGATCCCGGTGGGGTGCGGGATAAACCGGGGAGTGGCTTGGGCTATGGCGCAGGTCTGCGGGTGAAAACACCCGTGGGTTTGGTACGAATGGACTATGGCTTGAATGACCAGGGCGATAGCCGCCTCCACTTTGGCTTTGGCGATCGCTTCTAGGGATTGGGTGAGTCCGCCCTCTGGCGGCACCCGATTCTGGCCTAATACTTGCGTTCCTGGGGTTGGAACAGGGTGATGGTCACGGGCATATATTGTAGGTCCACCCCAATGGGCGAGTAGTAGGCCAAGGTGTGCTGGAGGAACTGGGCATCATCTCGATCGGGATAATCCTCGCGGGCATGGGACCCCCGGCTCTCGCGCCGATGCAGGGCCGCCGTAAGAATCATTTCCCCCACCACCATCAAACTGCGTAGCTCTAGGGCTTCAACAATTTCCGTATTCCAGCAGGTGCCGCGATCGTCCAGGCGGATCTGCTGGTATTGCTGTTTGAGGACCTGGATCTGTTCAATCCCGGCGGCCATGCTGTCGTGGGTGCGAAACACGCCGCAATGTTCGGTCATACAATCCTGGAAGGCTTGCCGGACCTGGTGAATGCGGTAGGTACCCGGTTGATCGAGCAGGGCTTGTAGCTGTTGCTGCGCTTCGGCGAGGTAGGCCGAGGCATTCAGGGCGGGAAGCTTACGGTTTTGCACGTAGTGGGCGATCGCTGCCCCTGTGCGACGACCATAGACCACACATTCCAGCAGCGAATTACTACCCAGGCGATTAGCCCCATGCACCGACACACAGGCCGTCTCACCCGCCGCAAAAAACCCTTCGACCAGCGCCTCTGGACTTTGGCGCACCTGACCATTCGTGTTGACGGGAATCCCCCCCATTGAATAATGCACCGTGGGCCGCACCGGCATGGGTTGCTCGACGGCATCAATCCCCAGCAACCGGTGGGCCTCCTCCCAGCAGAAGGGAATCCGGCTCATGATCTTTTCCCGCCCCATATGGCGCAGATCCAGGTAGACAAAGGGACCGCCGGCACTGCCATTGGGGTGAATCCCCCGACCGGCCCGAATTTCCCGCGCGATCGCCCGTGAGGTAATATCCCGTGGCGCGAGTTCCATCCGGGAGGGCGCATAGTCGGCCATAAACCGCTGGCCCTCCGCGTTAATCAAATAGGCCCCTTCCCCCCGGACGGCTTCGGAAATCAAAACCCCTACGGGATACAGCCCGGTTGGGTGAAACTGGACAAATTCCATATCCTCCAGCGGTAACCCGGCCATCGCCGTCATCGCCAACCCGTCGCCAGTGGAGGCAAAATCGTTGGACGTCGTGTTATAGACCCGCCCATAGCCGCCCGTCGCAAACATGATGGCCTTCGCCCGCACGATCGCTAATTGGCCATCGAGCAGATGATACATGACAATACCCTTGGCCTGCCCCTCTTCGACAATCAGGCGTAGGACATACCATTCTTCGTAAAGCCTAACCCCGTGGTGTTTGAGATTACAGACCAACTCATGCAGGATGGCGTGACCAGTCTTATCGGCGGCATAGCAGGTCCGGCGATAGGCATGGCCGCCAAAGGCCCGTTGCGCAATCCGACCATCCGGCAGGCGCGAGAATAACACGCCCAAATGCTCCAGATCGATCACCACCTGGGGCGCTTCCTGGGTCAGAATCGCCACAGCATCCTGATCCGCGAGGTAATCCGACCCCTTCACCGTGTCAAAGGCATGGGCTTCCCAGCTATCTTCAGCATCCACATTATTGAGGGTGGCGGCGATTCCCCCTTGGGCCGCCACGGAGTGCGATCGGATGGGGTGAGTTTTCGCCACTAGGGCAATATTGAGGCTGGGATCAATCCGGGCAATTTCCAGGGCCGCCCGACAACCCGCCAACCCACCACCCACAATCACCACATCGTGCTCAAACATAAAACCAGCGCCCTCACGCACACACCAATCGAATCTAGCCAATCCCATCAAACCAGCCGCCAGACTTCAACGATCGCCCTGCCCCACCCCAGGACCATTACCGAGTCTGCCAACCCTGCTTTACTCTAGCAACTTTCTCGCCCGCACAAACCCTTATCAACCAGACGCTTGAACCAGTTTCGGGACGATTCAACACCAACAAAAATTCCCCACCCAAGGGCAGGGAATCATGATAACGATGTCTACAACAATCTCTGGAGCAATCTCTGGAGCAATCTCTGAAACCTGAACGGGGACAGCCCATTGCTGACCTAATGGTAATGCTTAGGCAGGTTGCTGACTAACGGGTAGCCCTTCAGCACTCACCTGACCTTGAGCTTCACTGGCCGCCGTGACTGGACGCAATTCAATGTGATTCAACAGCGTTGTTACAAAGGCAAAAAGGAGGAACGGCAAGGAAAGTACTAAAATCAGCCCCACGGTTGCCAAGGCGTAGATCGGGCGACTGACACCCAATAGGGCCATTGCTACGGCTAAGCTAATAAAAATAGTAATTAGCCAAATGATCACTTGTGGGTAGATATCCCCAAAGGTAAGTGTACAGGCAACGCGGTAACGGCTGATCTTATCCATAGGTTCGCTCTAGTTGAATTTTTGCAACAGGTTTTAAACGTATCTCGAATTATCCTGTGTCTTTTTTCTAGCTTAGAGCCTGAGTTTGAATTTCGCCCGCTTCTCAATTTTTCTGCATATTCTGCAATGCAAGTTTACATAATATTGATTAATCTTACTCGATTCCGGCAACGTGGGCCGTCGATCGCGATCAATGCAGTAGTCTGGGTGACGAAATCCCTTAAGGAAAAATGATGATTTTGCGGCAAAACAGTGTCCACGCGCTCAGCCCAAGATCTGCCCAATGGCTAGGAATATTGCTACGGATTGTGAATAATCTTCTCAGGAAGTCGCGGACCTCAGGTCGGGGATTCGGACGGGAGCATGGCTACGAGGGCCGTCTGTAAGTCCTGGGTGAGGGTGGCGATCGCTTGGCGGCGGTTGGTCCGGTAGTCGTCGGCACGATCGCTGACCGAGAGGGGCTGTCCCACGGTGATCAATACCCGTTGTGCCCCCAGGTTGGGCAGGGGAAAGGGGATTTGTCCTTGCAGGCGGGTGACCGTATTCCACAGCAACAGGGTTGTTTCCGCAAACCGTTCGATCGTCGGTTTCTCGGCCACATACTTACCCGTAACGGCGACAAAGGTTTCCACCAAACGCATGTGCCACATCCGCAGGGCTGCTTCCTCGGCGACGCGATCGGCCAGTCCTCGTTCCACAGGCGACAAGCACTCTAGATCCTTGAGATCCTGGCGATAGATCCGGTCCCAGCCCGCCTGCTCCAGCCGCCGACAGCGCTCGATGAGCGATCCTGTGGAGTTAATTCCAAAAAATTGCTCCGCGACAGCCAATGCCGTTTGGAGGAGTGCCTGGAGGCGATCGGCGATCGGGGCGGCGGCGGTCGTGGGCCTCAGGTCGGGGGTAGGGGATATATTGGGATAGAAGTTGGCGTAGAACTGCTCCATCAGGGTCAGCAGGTGTTCCCCTAGGCGGGTTAGGCGTTGGTATAACGCCACTTCCGAGTCCCCCTGACCCACTAGGCCACTGTCCCGCTCCAGTTGGATGAGCAACTGGGTCACGGCCTGCCAGGGCGGATCGAGGTAGGTGTATTGCATCCCGATCGGCACAATCAGTACCCTTTCTGGGCGCTCGGCTTTGCGTAAGTCCTCAACACACCAAAACCCCATTTGGGCAATTCCCGGCTCCAGGGGACTGATCACCTCATTGTGGCCGTTGGTCCCTCCCTCCGGTGCAGCAGCCAGGGGGAACGGGCCATTCATGAACAGGTGACGAATTGATCGCAGCCCAATCGTATCCAGCTTGCCCCGCATAATCGGTGTACAGCCCAGTTGGGAATAGAGCCAACCCACCCACGCCCCAGCCCAGAGGGGAATGCCGCGATCGTAGATAAAGTGGGCATGAAGGGGCTGGGTTAGGGATACCCTTTGCTGGCGGGCCAGATGAGTCACTGATCGCCAGAGCAGATGGGCCATACAGAACGGATCGTGGGGACTGGGGTGGCGAAAGGCCAGGAGAAAGCGCACTTGTCCTGCTTGGAATTGGCGATAGAGATCCAGCAATTGTTCCCCATTATGGACCTGAACTTCCCGACAGTGGGCCACCCGGCGGAGCGCGATCGGTAATAGTTGGCGAGACACGGCCAACACCCAGGGATTAAAACGGGGGGGAATAAAGGCGAGGGGCGGGTGAGCTGGCATTACAGGATCGGGGCGAGGGTGACGATAACGGCAGGGGGGTAATGATCTATGGACATTAAGGATAAAGGATAAAAATCTGGGATGCCCATTGGCGTGGCCAGTGGAAAAACTGGCTATTATCGCTGCGGAGACAGAGCAACTTGCCCACTTGGCGGGGGGGTGCTCCCGCCATTGCCCTCAATGTTGTTGCAGACAGTTGCAATTGTTTTAGTTCAACGAGGGGCGATCGGGGAGCCAGCATTGCTCAATGACCAGACCCACCGAGTTGGCGACAGCAAGGGCACCCCAGTAGTCGCAAGGTTCCTGGGGCGAGCAACGGGAGGGGCTAAGGGGATAGAGACTGACTTGGGTAAACCCATAATCCCCGCAGCCAGCGAGGGCCGTTGGCAGATCGATCGCCTGTGGTTTAGCCGTAAATCCCAAGGTAAGGCGGGTTGGGGACACGTGCAGTCCCCGTCCGATCGCCTTGAGTAGGGCCTCCTTACGGGTCCAGAGTTGGAAAAACGCGGACAGTTGCTCAGGACCAGGCAAGGCCATAAACGCTGCCTGTTCAGTGGGCGAGAAGACACGACGCCCTAAGGATAGGAGGTTGGTGATGGGGCGGCTCTTTTCCACGTCAATCCCCACCGGAGTCCCAGCAGTCACCGCGATCGCCGCCCACTGGCCCGAATGGGAAAGGTTAAAGGCGATCGCTGCCCCAGCAATATAAGGTTTACCAAAGGGGTTTGTTTGCATCTTGACCTGATCAGGCGCGATCGCCAAGAACTGGGCCAAGAGTTGGCGTAGAGTTCCGTGGGAAACAATGAAACGTTGACGATCGCTCTCCCGCACAAACCGCTGTGCCCGTTGCTGTTCTTGGGCATCTAACAGGGGCCATAGACGGTCAAGTTCCATTTGCCAGTGGGGGAAGGAAATGTAAAAGACCTGGACCTCATTGGGTAAAAGGCGGGCAGGCATACCTAATGCTTGTGGGATAGCCGTCTCGGCTGTCATAGCACCTTCAAAATCTAAAATCTAAAATCTAAAATCTAAAATCACTTGACAGCACCCTAGTTCAAATCAAGCGGTAACTGCTCCTGGAAGAGGGTTTTAACAATTTTGCGCACGGTATGAAATCCCCCATCAAAATAGGCGGCTCCTAGAATGGCCTTTAAGGTTTGGACTAGTGCATCCGTAGTTTCATCAATGCGTTCTGCTTTTTCGGTTTCACTAAGTTTGATGAAGGGACCAATCATCAGGGTTTCGCTAATGGTCACCAGGGTCGATTCGGCTAGAAAGGGTTGCAGCCAGTCATTAATTTCAGCTTCGGTTTGGCAGGCCGATCGCAGGGCAAATTCGGTTAAGATCATGCGCAGGATCGCGTCACCCACAATACTGTAGGCAGTTTGGTCGGCACAGGGTTCTCCGGCTTCCTGGCGGGCGATCGCGTAGGAGGGGCGAATCAGCGATCGTTTCAGGATCTCTTTATCAAAGAAAAAGTAGTTGAGTTTTTGTTCGATTAACATAAAAATGTTAGCTGCGCTGACTGCCCGCCCACGAATCAATTGCGGGCTAATAGGGAAAGTCTACTGGAAGTAGGCTCCATCACGACACTTCTGATTGCATCCAGCCTAGAGTTGAACCGACCTAGTAGCTCAAAAAGGAAATTCTGCAACGTTCGTAGTGCTGGCTTTAGCCGGCAAGGACTAAAGTTGTTACGACCAACATTGCGAAACTTGATCTTGGCTGGACTAGGGTGAGTCCGTCAAATAGGCTACCTTATCGGTTTTCTCCCAGGGCAGATCTAAATCGGTGCGTCCGACCTGACCAAAGGTGGCGAGCTTGCGGAAAAAACCATCGGGATAGTGGGCGGGGAGTCCCCGCAGGTCAAACTGTTTCACAATCCCCGCGAGGCGGAAATCGAACTGCTGGCTGAGGCGATGAATAATTTCTTCCTCTGGGACCTTGCCCGTACCAAAGGTCTCGACTTCGATGCTGACGGGTCCGGCCTGACCAATTGAATAACTTAAATGCACTTCACATTCTTCCGCTAGGCCCGCCGCGACCACGTTTTTGGCGGCATAACGGGCGGCATAGGCCCCAATGCGATCGATGCGCAGGGGATCTTTGCCACTGAGGGCCGCGCTACTGTGTTTGGAATATTCGCCGTAGGTATCGATGCCATTTTTACGCCCGGTTAAGCCCGCATGGATCAACGGTCCCCCCGTAATCACCGGACCATTGGGGTTAATAAAAATATGGGTTTTGGCATCGGGTCGCAGGGGTTCGTCGGCAAAGGCAGGCTGAATCACCACTTCCTGAATATCAGACTGAAGTTGTTGGAGGCTAGGGAGATCGGGTGTATTTTGACTGACTTCGATCGTCACACTATGGATACGGTGCGGTTTGTGATCGTTATATTCCACCCCGACCTGGGTTTTACCATCGGGAGCGAGGTAGGGCAGTTGATGCTGTCGTGCCTTATCTAGATATCGGGCTAATTTATGAGCTAACCAAATCGGTAAAGGAAGGAGGATCGGCGTTTGATTGCAGGCAAAGCCAAAGAGATTGGCCTGGTTGCGCACGGGAATGCGATCGATTTCGGCATTTTCTAACTGATACTCATCAAAATTCTGAATCTGATCCGGGGATTGCTCTTCGATGCTGGATAAAATCGAACAATTATGACCGCGAAAGGGGGGATGATCATAGCCAACTTGATCAATCACCTGACGGGTAATCGTGGTAAAGTCCACCGATCGCTTGGCCACAAATTGCACCGAAAGAAAGACAATGGCCTTCGAGACGGCACATTCGGTTAACACCCGTGCTTGGCGATCCTGTTGCAAGAGGCGATCGACGATCGCGTCACTAATTTGATCGCACAATTTATCGGGGTGACCCGGTGTTACCGATTCCGACGAAAACATACCGTTGTGTCGCATGGCTTCCCTCCGGTTTAGGCATTTAAGGCTGGGTTAATTTGATTTGGGTTGGGCTGGGTTGGGTTTGGTCACTTCGTTGATCAGTAACGGTAACAGGGCGGCAGTGGCAATCACCCCGTAGTCCCAGGGATCAAGGGGCGTAATTTTGAGGAGCTTGCCGAGGCCCGGTATCACTAACGGCAGGAGTTGCAACACTAGGGCACCGACGATCGCGGCCTCAACATAGGGATTCCGGGGTAACGGCTCCGGATCAAACCAGCGGTGGGTCTCGGAACGGCAACTAAAGGTATGCAACACTTGCCCGATCGTCAAACTCATAAATGCCACCGTACTGGCCTTGGGACCCACCCCGTATTTCCCTAGGGCATAGCCATAGGCTGCGAGGGTGAAAACCGATAACACACTGGCTTCAACCCCAATCCGTTGAAAATCCTGGTTGCGAATAATCGGTGTATTCGGGTCACGGGGCGGTTGATTCAGTACCGTCGGTTCCGGCGGTTCCAGGGCCAAGCCTAAACCTGGGAAAACATCGGTAACCAGGTTCAACCAGAGCAGTTGCAGCGCATTCAAGGGTTCCCCCCAGCCGAAAATCGTCGCGATCGCCATGACAATAATTTCACTCAGGTTCGTCGCCAGCAAGAAGTGAACCGACTTGCGAATGTTGTTGTAGATGGTGCGGCCCTGGCTCACGGCATCAATGATCGTACTCAGGTTGTCATCCTGAATCACCACATCCGCTACCTCGTGGACCACCCCCGCCCGACCTGACCCCATCGCCAGTCCGACATTGGCCGCCTTCAGCGCTGGCGTATCGTTGATGCCATCGCCGGTCATCGCCACAATTTTGTCGGTCGATTGCAGTGCCCGCACGATTTGCAACTTATCCGCCGGACTGATGCGGGCGAAGATATCCACCTTATCGGCTAAGGCCGTGAGGGCTTCCGGCTCCAGGGTGGAGAGGTCATAGGCATCGAGGATTTTCAATTGCCGATCGCGGTTTAAGTTCAACTGCCGCCCGATCGCGTAGGCCGTGGGACTTTGGTCGCCCGTGACCATAACCGTATCGATCCCCGCTTGATGGAACTGCTCAATCAGCGTGGGCACCCCTTCCCGAATCGGGTCTGCGAGTCCGACGAGGCCCACCCAAATGAGATCCTGCTCTGGGTTCTGGTCATCCGTATCTAGGTCCCGATAGGCGATCGCCAATACCCGCAGGGCGCGATCGGCAAGGCTCTGGTTGGCCATCTCCAGGGCTTGCTGGTCCTTGAGGGTGAGCGGTTTCACCTCTCCCTGATCCAGAAACGCCCGACACCGCTCCAACACTTCCGGGGGACTGCCCTTCACCGCCACCCATTGCTGCCCGTCCGGGGTGCGATGCACGGTACTCATCAGGTTGCGGCTATCGGTGCGGGGGTTGAGTTGCAGGCGGGGATAGCGTTGGCGTAAATCCAGCACATCCAGGGATTGGGCGATCGCCAAATTCACCAGGGCATTCTCCGTCGCTGTCCCCTTAACCGTGTAGGTGCCATCCGCCGCTTGGGCAATGTTACTTTCGCTGCACAGAACCCCAATTTCGAGGAGGCGTTGCAGGGCGATCGGGTCGATGGCGGTTGTTGAGCTGGTGAACTCGACTTGCGCCACCTCACCCGCCGGGGTTAGCTCTAGGGCGGCGGTAGCCATCTGGATCGCCACGACGGCCATTTGGTTCAGGGTCAAGGTCCCCGTTTTGTCCAGGCACACCACCTGCACTGATCCCAGGGTTTCCACCGCATTCAGCCCCCGGATCAAAATCTTGCGCTGGCGCATATTCTGAATCCCTAGGGCCAAGGTCGTCGTCGCCACCGTGGGCAATCCTTCCGGCACCGCTGCCACCGCCAGGGAAATCGAGGTTTTTAAAATCTCCAGTAACCCATAGCCCCGCCCCAAGCCAATGGCAAAAATCGCCCCGCACACGCCCCCGCACAGCAGCACCAACTGACCACTGACCTCGCCTAACTGGCGCTGGAGCGGCGTATCCAACACCTCCGTTTCCCCGACCAGGGTTTGGATTTTGCCCATTTCCGTCGCGGCACCCGTGGCCGTCACCACCGCCAGCCCTTCACCGCCGACAATGAACGTGCCCTTGAACACCATATTCACCCGTTCCGCCAGGGGCACGATCGTTGTCCCCAGATCCACCGCCCGCTTGTTGACCGCGATACTTTCCCCCGTCAGGGCCGACTCATCAATACTCAGGTTGTTCGCCTGAACCAATCGCGCATCCGCCGCCACATAATTCCCCGATCGCAGCAGCAACACATCCCCCGGCACCACTGTTTCGATCGGAATGGTCACCACCTGCCCATCGCGCCGCACCTGAACCAGCGGCTTGTCCCCCTGTCGCAGCGATCGAATAATTTTCTCCGACTGGCTCTCGGTGACATAGCCGATCACGGCATTCACGCCCACCACGCCCATGATCACGATCGCATCCACCAGCCCCCCCGTCAGCCCCGACAGGAGCGCCGCCCCACTCAGCAAGGCGACAGGCCACGTCGTAAATTGTTCCAGAAGCATCCTGAGGTCCGATCGCCCTTCGGCAACCCCCAGTTGATTCGGCCCGTATTCGGTTAAGCGCTGCGCCGCCGTCGCTGACCCTAACCCCACCTCAATATCCACACCCCAGTGTTGCAATACCGTTGCAAGGGGCAACTGATACCCCTCTGCCTGACTAACCTGCGGCGTAGGAGCATCCGGGGTAGGGGCAGGTTGCGGCCCACTCTGACGCGGCAATTCCAAATCTTGTGAACCCGCCCGTCGAAAATCAGCAACATTTGGGGTAGGGGCGGGTTGCGCGGCAGTCTGAAACGGCAATTCCACATCTTGTGAACCCGCCCGCCGGGATTCATTGCCCTGTTCCCATAACTGTATCGCCTCTCCCAAACGGGACTCCATCTCCGCCACCGGACATTCCGGCTTGAAATGGATCAACACAGTACCCGTTAACGGATTAGCGGTGATGGATTGAATATCTGGATCAGCACTGAGATACTCTTCGAGATAGCGTTGCAAGGCCGGCGATCGATACAAGGCCGTTACCTTATATCTGGCCCTACCGGGAACTTTGGTATGGATTGCCTGAATCACGGCCCATTACCTAGAGGGTGGTTAGATTTTAGATTTTAGATTTTAGATTTTTAAGAAGGTGACAGCCGGGATGGCTATCCCAAAAGAAAAGGGCTATCCCACAAGATAGATGCTTTAGTTCTCTGGGGGCTGATCATGGATCGTGGTTGCTGGGGTTCGGTTCAAGATTATGAAACTATCAAAGGCATACCAGGCCAATACATACCAGGGGATCGCGTCTAACTGTAACCCTTTGGTCAACAATTGGCGTAGGGCGATCGCGCCTAACCCCAAGGGCACTAATGTTTTCAAGTCCATCCAGCCACGGGTGAGGGTGCGGGTTTGGGTATCGAGAGTGGTCGCGATCGCTTGCAATTCCGTTGCCAGTCGCGCCGTTGGGGGTGTATGGGTTTGACGGTGTGCGATTAGGTCGGCCTGGACTTCAGCCGTGAGATCTTGCCAGTGTTCTTGGGCGGTGGCGATCGCCTCGCGACCGTGTTCGGCGATCGCGATCCCCTGTTTCAGCCACGGTCGCACGGTTGGGTCCTTGGCGGCGGCGTTGCAGGCAACAATTGCTGGGGCAATGATGAGGACAGCTAACCCAGATAGGACCTCGGTAGGAGATGGTAGAGCCAGGTTGGCATCGGGGGTAGCAGCGGTCATCGTTTTCACACCAGTTCTACTACTACTCTACTCACCTCTGGCCCCTAGTCGCTAAGTTTTCTGGGGCACTAACCCGCACATGAATGCCGTTGATGGGTGCTGTGAGCGAAAAAGTCGGGATCAGATATCTCCCTGTCGCAGTTTTTCCACAATCCGATCGCAGGCCCGTGCCGTAATGGCCATTTCCGTGAGCGTCGGACTTTGCCAGCCGGAGGAGACCCAACAAGCACCATCGGTCACCAAGACGTTCAGGGCTTCCCAACATTGGTTATCGGAATTTAACACGGAGGTTTGGGGATTCGTCCCCATGCGGGCACCACCCACCTCATGGATGTAATAACCGGGGGGAGCCGCCGGGGTGGTGATTTTTTCCTGCCAACGAACCCAATTCACAAGTAGGGGAAAGTGAAATAGCTCACTCAGAGGGAAGCATTGCCCCCCCAGTAGGGCCACGATCGCCTGCATTTGTTCGCGCATGTGGGCAACCATTTTGTGCTCATTAGTAGACCAAGTACAGTCAATATGGGCGACGGGGATACCCCAGGCATCGACTTGATCCGGGTTAAGACTGACCTGATTTTCAAGGCAGGGTAAGACCTCTCCATGCCCAATCAAAAAGCCCACGGAACCGTCCCCAGCTTTTTGCAAGGGACGCGGGACTGCAATCCGTTGAATCCCTCCCCAAAGGCCATAGCCTCGTAAAAACGTTGCCTGGGGGGTGTCCAGGTTCCAAACACAAGGGATGAAAAAGCTTTCGCTACCCGACAGGGGAAAGGGAGCCGCCGGAGCCGGTAGATCCGGGAGTAGAAAAAATTGTGTGGTAGAGACATGATCCATAAGGTAGCGCCCCAGAACCCCAGATGCATTCGGCAGCCCATAGGGTTGGTAAGCCTCGGTGGAATGAAGGAGGATGCGCACGGATTCGATCGTTGAGGCACACAGGACGATCAGCCGCCCGCGCACTTCATGGCTGGTTTTGGTCTGGCGATCGACATAAAGCACCCCGGTTGCCTTGTGGGTATCGCGATCAAAGGTGAGATGGCTAACCACCGCATTCGGACGCAGGTCTACCCGCCCCGTCGCCAGAGCTACTTGTAGTGAGGAACCCAGGCTAGACGATCGCGGCCAGGGCTGATCGGGGGTGGGCCGGTGTACACTAAAACCCCGTGAGTGGATCAGGGGAAGGTCCGGGCGTTGGCGATGCAGCACCGATTGCAGGTAGGCTTCCCCAGGGGTGAAGGGGGAGGGTGGCAAATACTGGCCATCGGGCAATTGGGGCAGACCGTCACGGTGACCCCGGACCCGGAAAAATTGTTCAAGGCGAGCATAATAGGGGGCTAAATCCGCATGGGTGATCGGCCAATTGTCGCCATAGCCATCCCGACTGGCGGCCTGAAATTCGTAATCAGACAACCGCAGGGTAATGCCGCCCCAGGTGAGACTGCGCCCACCCACTTGTCGCCCTCGTATCCAATAGAAGGGTTTGTGTGCCGGTGTTGTGTAGGGATTGTCTGGCTCATCCACAAAAAAATCCGGGTTGGCTTTCCAATAGCCGGGATGGGCCGCTTGATAGGATTGCCGCCGAGAAACTGCCAGGTTATAGACTCGCCGCGCCATATCGCGCACCGGATGGCCCAGGTCTACCTTGGGGTCTAAATCCCGTCCGGCCTCCAAAACCAGCACCCGCAGACCCCGTTGGCTCAGTTCCTTCGCGGCAACCCCGCCCGTTGCCCCCGAACCGACTACGATCGCATCATAGGGTTCAGATGGCGTCACAATGCGCCCAAGGTGTGGCGATGCTATGGGCATAATCAATCCCCAACCCAACCCCTGGAATAACCTTTTAATTTTAGGCAATCCCTTGCCCTTATCATCATCACTGGTTGAGCTTTTCTGGCGGCAAGCTGCGCTATGTCTGAAATGCCTGATCCCAAGGCTGCATCCGCATCCGCACCGATCGTTAACCTCGATCGCTACCAAATGGGCCAATACACCCCCGGTGCGCCCCGCTGGCAACAGATCGTTTGGTATGGGGTAGGGACCCACCTCGTCGAAAGTCGGCTCCTGCCCTTTTCCAGCTTCAAGGTTTGGTTACTGCGTCGTTTTGGGGCAACCATCGGTCGTCAAGTGCGTCTGAAACCAGGGGTGCGTATTAAATTTCCCTGGCGATTGACGATCGGGGATTATGTCTGGATTGGGGAAAATGCCTGGTTAGATAATTTAGCCCCCATCACCCTAGAGGATCATGTCTGTCTCTCCCAAGGGGTTTACCTGTGTACGGGCAACCACGACTGGTCCGATCCTGGTTTTACCCTACAAACCCGTCCGATTCTTATCCAGGCCGGGGCCTGGATCGCGGCTAAAGCCGTGGTGGGACCTGGGGTCACCGTTGGCCGAGGGGCTGTGCTGGCCCTCGGCGGGGTCGCGGGACGATCGTTAGCGCCCATGACCATTTATGCCGGGAATCCTGCCCAGCCCATCAAACCCCGATCGCTGCCTCGCTGACCTTGACGCCCCCCCGGAGCAACGATGAACTCACTAGGGCCAGGTTCTGGCCCGCACCCGGCTCTAGGCGCTTTCCGAATCGGCCTGACCGACCAGCCCCGACGGTTTCAACTTGGATCGCTCTAGCCAAAGTGGCACCACCAACCAGGCTGCGATCGCCAACAGCGCCGCCAACCCCAACCGACTCACCCAGGTAATCAGCGTTGCCAACGGCACCACCTTACCCACAAAAAACGATAGGCTCACCATCACCGTTGCCCAGGTGGCGGCTCCCGCCAGGTTGCAGAGCAAAAACTGGGGATAGGGCATTTCCGCAATGCCCGCAAGGGGACCCGCAAAGATCCGCAAGAGGGCAATGAAGCGCCCCAGAAAAACGGCACGGGCCGCATTTTGGCTAAACTGGTGTCGCACGTCCCATAGCTTGGACTCCGGCAGCCGGAACAGGCGACCGACCAACCGCAGAAAGGACCATCCCTGCCATCGGCCCAGCCAATAGCCCAGGTTGTCTCCCAGGACCGCCCCCGTAATGGCACTGCCCAAAACATAGCCATAGTTCAGTTCGCCACTACCGGCCAGAAAGCCCCCCACCAGGGTAATCGTTTCTCCGGGCAGGGGAATGCCCATATTTTCGAGTAGAATGCCCGTGAAAACAGCCCCATAGCCATAGTCTTGGGCCAAGCGCTGAATGACTTCGAGGGGAATGAGATCTAAAGACAGGTCAAAGATCATGCGGAACCGCGATCGTGAAGGGGACAGGGAACAGTAGCTTTGATTTTCTTTACATTTTAGCCTGAGCTCGTCGGGCCTGCGATCGCCAGAACGGGCTATACCCTTAAAGATTCTGCCCATTTTCACCGCTTGCCCCCCTAGGCGATCGCGATCACCTGTTGGCTATGGGCTGATCGTCGGGCGGCATCCGCCACCTTCAAGGCATAGAGACTGGACGCTGGGGTCACGTAGAGGGGCGTTCCCTCCTGTAGATAGGCCAATACCTGCTGCATATCCTGGGCAAAGAGGCCCCGTCGGCTACCGAGGGTAATCGCCTGGGTGGCGGTGGCTGTCACCCACTGTCCGGCATCCCCCTCAAACACCAGGGCACCCTGTTCGCCCTGAATAGTCAGCGATCGTGCTGCTTGCCAGAGGGCTTCCCCCTTGCCATAGGTCACGGTCGCCAGAAGACCACTCTCAAACTGAAGCTGAGCTTGACACAGGCAAGTCGTGTAGTAGGCATCCGCCGCGATCCTGGTGGGCTGATCCCAGTAACGCAGTTGACAGCTAATGGTGGCGACTGTGCCAAACAAGTCTGTCAGGCGATGAATGCGGGAGAGTGCCCCCATTAACGGGAAACCAAACCAATCCCGGTGGTAGGTCCAGCGGCGAGCAACGGGGCGCTGGGGCGTCAGGGTAGCATAGTCTACCGCAAAGACGGCCCCCACCTGGGGTAAAAACTGGCGGCTGGCCTGGTGTAATCCCCCCAGCAGTTCAATATGCTCAATGTGCAGGAGACGCTGTTGCGATCGGGCAAGGGCCACGAGGGCTTCGGCTTCTGCTAGATCCAGGCTAAGGGGAAATTCAACCACCACATGTTTCCCGGCGGTGAGGGCTGCCCGGACGATCGGACCGTGCAGGTGATTGGCCGTCGCCACCAGGATTAAATCCAGGTCAGGACGATTAACCAAGGCTTGCCACGTATCACAGACGGTAAGCGCATAGGCTTGGGCAAAGGCTTGGGTCTTATCGGGGGTATGGCCAGCCACAGCAATCAGGTGAACCCGATCGTCGTCGCGCAGCACTGCTGCCCTAGCCTTAGCCGCATAGCCAGTGCCCACGATCCCAACCCTCAGCGGCCACGGGAGCGGCTCGGTCACAAAATTGTCCACTCTAGAATCCTTCACCCCCATCCTCCCGCGTAAGCTGGCTTGTCCAATCCGATAAATAACCTACAAATAAGATTAACTGATAGATAAAATCCAATGGCTCGCATCTAACCAATCTTTAGCCGGCCTGCCACCGAGCAATTGCCAGCGCCACAGGTCATGCGTCAGCCCTAGCATGGGAACCCCATGCCAAATCTAGTAAGGGTTTTACCCCTGCCAATCTAGCGCCTAGGGGGACGCTCACGGCGCTCGGTGCTGCTGGCTTTCGGGCGACTCCCCTGCACAGTAGGCACGCTTAGCCGACTTCTAATAACTTTTTCTTATCTTGAATGACTTATTAAATTTTATTACTAATTGCCCTAGGGTTCTCCAGTAATCTGTGGTTGCAAGACTGTTTTTTTCCCGTAGTATCAGAGTTGAAGCTGACGCGGGTGGCAGTTGTTAGCCTGTAACCCACGCTGGTTACCTAGACCCCATGACACGGCTACCGTTCAGCTTGAGACGCCGCTTTCATCTTTAACTTGAGAGGAATTAAGTACATGGCAACTTACAAGGTCACCCTAATTAACGAGGCTGAAGGTCTCAACACAACGATCGACGTTGATGACGATACCTACATCCTGGATGCGGCAGAAGAACAGGGCTTGGATCTTCCCTACTCCTGTCGTGCGGGTGCCTGCTCGACGTGTGCAGGAAAGATCACTGAAGGGACGGTTGATCAATCCGATCAATCCTTCTTGGATGATGATCAAATTGCTGCTGGCTTTGTTCTAACCTGTGTGGCCTACCCGACATCTGATTGCACTATCTTGACCCACCAGGAAGAAGCCCTGTACTAAGACCTGCGTTTGGCAAGAAGCCGCTGGGGGTTGGTAGCTCAATCAAGGTTTCTTGCCGACGACTGTCTAGACAATAATTCAAGGCTCATTTTTTACCGCAGATCAGGTTTCCTGAGGATTTTTGCCCTTCGGAAACCTCTTTTCATTTTTCATAGAATTTTTCTACACAAGGGCACTTGGGGAAACTCACCCCCGATCCTCCTCTCCCCAAACCAGCGAGCGTAACTGGGAAGTCCAGATTTTAGGCCCCTTTCGCAGAACGGGCGAGGGCGAGACTTGTCCCCTGTAGGGGCGACTTTAGTCGCCAAAACGACTGGTTTCTGGACTGTTCCAAGACTCTCTAAGGCGATCCAGGGCCTAAGGTAATTCAGTGTCCAAGGTTCGGCCTGCCCAATTCTGGACACAAGTTTGCGAGTTGGCCTGTCTAAGCAAGGCTAACTGAGGCGCGATCGCCTGGGCATAGGTCTGCAATTGCTGTTCAGCCGTAGCATCAAAGGGTTGTCCATCTAATCGGTTGAGGACCATCAGGGCACCGATTAATTGGCCCGTATGGACGATCGGAACGGCGAGGGCAGTCTCAATCCCCCAAGCTGCCACATAGTCCTGGCGCACCCGCGAATCCAGGGAGGCTTGACAGACCAGAACGGGACTTTGGCTTTGGAAGGTGATGCCACATAGGCCAGAGGTGGCGGCTGCACCCCGTTTCCCGACGATAGCGGCGGCATATTTACCCACCGCAGCGGCATAGTAGACTGCCGTGCCGGCGGCCTCGGCCAAAGCGACTACGGCGGTTTCCGCCTGGACTTGGGCTTGGGCTTGTTGGGCGAGGGTTTCCAAGTCTGGAAGGGTGGGGCGATCGGGCGGCAATCCGTCTGACATAGGCAGGGTTGAGCGGGGAAAAGAACCAAGGGGCTGACGCAGGACCAAGGTGACACAACGCTAGATGGCGCTACGGGTTAAGGGGTATCTTGGTTTGCACTCGCCGCTTCATCGTGGCCGCCATGTAGGACTTGTTCAAAGGTCAACCGTTGTTCAGCATTCCGGAGGAAGTAGCCGCTGATCATCGCTGAAGCTAATAACCGGCCCAGGTTTTCGCGACTGGTGGTGACCGTAATATCAAAATGCTCCGAGGGGAGGTTGCCCAGGAGTCCAATAATGTTGCGCTCCATCACCTGAAAGACCTCGGGTGAAGCAGGGCGGGAGAGTTGGGCCACAGCTTCCGGACTCAGGGACTGCACATAATTCCATAGGGTCCCTTCCGACTCCTGTTCCCCATTAAAGAAGTTGCGCGTGGTGTTATTGGATCGATCAGACATGGTATTCAACTCCATTTAGCGGGCGGGCGATCGCCCCAGCCTTGCTCCTGGTGTGGGAGGGATAGCCCAGCCATAGCCAGGTATTGGACTCAGGAATGAAGGGAGGCGATGTTCCTTCTCTACACTGTAACAAGTTCAATTCTGTGGGAAAGTCGGTTCAACCGAACTCATCAGAGGGGGTTAATCCCCCTAGGGGATAATGTCAGGCCATAATTGCTGCAAACGGGTATGCCAAGCCCCCAAAATCGTCTGGCGTTGTTCTGGGGATTGCGTCAGGTCCCCCAATAGGCCCTCATCGTAGAAACGCTCTAGGGTTTGCATGGTGGCAGTCAGCGTTTGGCCCTGCTGCTTGGCGGCCTGGATGATTTGCCCAATGCGATTATCCACAAATTGGTTAAAGCAGTCGGTTAATCCCTGCTGTTTGAGCATCTGGAGCCGATCGATCGCCGCCGTCAGGTCGGCAGCCGTTAAACTTGCGCGGGGATGCTGAAACACCCCCCACAGGACATCCTGATGTAGGGCATAGCGAGTTTCCTGGCTGGCATCAAAGTTATAGGCAAACAGTTGTTCGAGGAGTGGCCGCACATCTTGGAACGGAGAGATTGGGAGCAGGACCCGCAACCAGGAGCGATCGTCCGAGAGCAGAATGAGAATCTGGCTCCCCCCGTGCTCAACTTGCCACAATCCGGGTGTGGTGGAGTGAAGGGACTCCCCAAACAACTGGCGCAGGTGTGGCTCAATTTCATCTAAATGCATACGTGGGTCATCTGCCTTCATTGAGGAACAGGGCATCTACCTCTGGTAAGGAAGGATTAATGCTGATACCGGAGCCAATTTCAAACCCAGCAGCGGTTGTTAAGCGGGGGCGAATTTGACAATACCAATGTAATTGTGGCTCTTCAATCTTATAGCGAGCAGCGGTAATAATGGCATAGTTATAGTCGGGATTATTCAGCTTATGATAAATTCTGGCTAAAATAGCTTGCAGAATCTCAGCAAAAGCCGAGCGTTGTTCTGGGTTCATGGCACCAAATTCACTTTGATGGTGTTTGGGTAAAATCCACACTTCAAAGGGGACTTCAGCCGCAAAGGGAATAAAGGCTAAAAAGTGATCATTGCTGCCAACAACGCGTAATTGTTCGTCATTTTCAAACTCCAGCATATCACAGTAGGCACAGCGACCCCATTCATCAAAATACCGTTGGGCTTCGTCCTCGTGCCAGCGACGGTGACGGGGCACGATCGGGGTCGCAATAATTTGGGAATGGGGATGTTGCATGGATGCCCCGGCTGCTTTCCCATGATTCCGGAAAATAATAATCCACAAATTTTCCCGGATACGCATCAGATTTAAATAGCGCTGATAATAGGCTTCGATGACGGCTTCAACTTCTGGAACCGACATGAGCGCTAAGGTCGTGTGGTGATCCGGGGTTTCAATGACGATTTCATGGTGGCCGTAACCGGGTAACTCCAGGTAGTACACCCCGGAGAGCGATCGCTTAATCGCCACATCCGCTGATAGGACGGGATATTTATTCGGAACAACCCGGACTTGCCAGCCACTCCCCGACAGGGCCGGAATTTCCAGCAGAATCTTCTCGGTGCCCGATGGGGGATGATCGCAAAAGGGACAGTGTTTGCTCGGCTTCTCCTCCACTGGCTCAGGCGATTTGCGGTTAAGAAATTCCTGGGGGCGTCCCTTCCGATTGGGGGCACAAATAACCCATTCGCGGGTGGCACGATTTAGGCGAATGTTATTATGAGTCACGAAATACCCGCTAGTTTTGCATATTTTTATACTCTACTGCTAACAAACGTTGTGAATAACTGACAAAACTGACAGAAAAATTTATAGAAGTTCCGTGAACGGCCTTGTCCAATTGGGCGGCAGCAGCAGGGTCAGGAGCGACGCACCCGGGGCGCTAATACAGGGCTGGGACGCCAGATGCGGCAGGTTCAGGGGTCGGTGCTGTGGTCGTGGGGGGGGAGGTGAACGGCGAGGCTAAGGGGGTGCCATCGGCATCCCGGACTTCCACGGCGGTGGTGATGTCGGTGTTGATCCGGTTGGCAAAACCGTGGGCGTTGTTGGCCTGTTGGAAATGGCCGATCTTAATCAGAATATCCTGGCGCGAGGGGTTGGCAGCACAAACCATGGCGGTGGCTCCGGGTGGCAGGACGGCCCGCACATCGTCGAGATAGGTGGGCGCAAAGACGATGACGGCGTAGTGTCCGGGCGGGGTCGGTTCACAGGCGGGCACGTAGATGGGGCGGGCGATCGCGGCCCCAGTGCTGAGCAGTAATCCTGTGGTTGCTAATAGGGATGGCCCCAACGGGGATGGCCAAAAACGATCCACCATGCACCTCCGGTTGCATACTGAAGGATTCCCAAACCGGTCACCTTGAGGGGTGATACTTCCTTTTTCAGCAGACAGGCAGGCGATCAGGGTAAAACTGGCGGGGAGAGAGGACCTCACTTCCCTGGGATAGAAATGGGATAGAAAATGGAAGAGAAGCCGATCCCATTGTGGGGAGATTCCCACCCTAGGGTATGCTAAGCGAGTTATTCACCGCTGGACTAATTAGCCGCTTCAGGGAGGATCTGCAATGTTTGCCATCGCTGTCCAGTCGGGACTATACCGCACCTATGTGCTGTCGGATGCAACCGCCCGATCGCGTCTGGAGGTGGTGCCAGAACGCGGTGGGATGATCACCCGTTGGCAGGTCCAAGATCAGGAGTTGCTGTATCTAGACCAAGCGCGGTTTGCTAATCCTGATCTGACCGTGCGTGGCGGTATCCCGATTCTGTTCCCGATTTGTGGTAACCTGCCCGACCAGACCTATCTTTACCAGGGCAAGTCCTATCAGTTAAAACAACACGGTTTTGCCCGCGATCTCCCTTGGGAGGTGGTGGAGCAAGTTACGGACGATCGGGCGGCGATCAGTCTAAGTTTGCGCAGCAATGAACAAACGCGATCGGTCTACCCCTTTGACTTTCACCTACACTTCACCTACCAAATTCGTGGCTCCCAACTTGAGATCGAGCAACGCTACACCAATCACTCCGCCGATTCGATGCCCCTGTCCTTTGGCCTCCATCCCTACTTCCTTGCGCCTGATAAATCCCAATTGCGGTTTGAAATTCCCAGCACCCAGGCGCTTGACCAACGCACAGGGAAGGTCGTACCCTTTACCGGTCACTTTAACTTCCAACAGGAGGAAATTGACTGGGCATTTCGCTCCCTCTTTCAACGGGAAGCCATACTCAACGACGATAGCCGCCGACTCAAACTTCGTCTGCACTATAGCTCTCCCCATGCGGTGCTCGTGTTCTGGACGTTGCAACACCAACCCTTTGTGTGCTTGGAACCGTGGACAGCCCCCCGCAATGCCCTGAATACGGGTGATCATTTGCTGCACCTGGAGGCGGGGGCAACGCTAACGGCCCACGTCAGGTTCGATGCCCAATTGGGGTAGTCCTGGTGGCGATGGGGTTTCTAATGCGGCGATCGTGGCCAGCAGCTCCCGTTCAAAGGCGACCTGGGCACGGTTGGTGCGCCCACCCAGGTAAAGGCGATTGCCCTGTTGCAAGGCCCAAATTTGGGAATGGGACACATAGCTCATCACCACCCCCAACATCAACAGGCCAAACCCAGCATAGACCAGGGGAATGCCCGGATCAGCCTTAATCTGAAGCCCCGTACTCCCCAACAGATCCACCACCGCGAGGGTCACGCCCTCTACTTGGGTGGACATCCCGGTGCGCACGGTGGCAACCAGCTTGCCTGCCGAGTCATAGACCAGCAGCATTCCCTGCAAGTCCTTGGCAATGAGGGAAATCCCGGCACTCAGATCGGGCTTAATGGGGACCCAGGTGCCCCAGAGGCGGCCCTGCCCCCCCGTATCCAGGGGAGCCATTGGCAATTGTAAGGTGGGACTGTTGTTGATCCGAACCTGGACCGCCGCGATCGCCCAATCGGCTTGGTAAAGGGTCACGCCGCGATAGCGTAGGGGCTGGTTAACGTGGATCGTTTCGCGCTTGACTTCCTGTTGCTGGGCATCCAGGACCGACAGGTCCGAGTAGAACTGATCGATCGTGCCGTCGGGGGTATAGTCGATCCAGAAGCGGTTCACATGAACCGACCAATCCTGGGGGATACGGGCGGCTGACCACGGCCCCGCATGGAGAATATTGCGAATCTGAAAGGTCATCCCGGTTGGCACCATTTCCTGGGCCATAAACCCGGTCATTGCCCCCAAAATCGACCCGGCCAAAATCAGCAGCATACTGGCGTGGACAACGATCGGGCCAATGCGTCCCACAATACCCTTGCGGGCATAGAGGGTAGGGCCTTCCGTAAATACGCGGTAGCGCTGGGTTTGCAGGAGGGGCACTAACGGGGTGAGATCGGTCGCCGCCACCTCGGTGCTGAGGGCCAGCTTTTCAAACTGACGGGGGTGCTGATAAAACTGCCAGTGGCGAGCCGCCTTCAGGGCTGGCAATTGGCGCGTAAAGGTACAGGTCGTCAGACTGGCCCCAAATAGGATCAGTAGGCTCAGAAACCACCAGGTCTGGTAAACATGATCGAGGCCGATTGCCAAGATCAGTTTCCCGGTCAGAAACCCAAACAGGGCAGGATCTTCCGGATAGTTGGCGGCATAGAATGCGGCTGACTGGCCCTGCTCGATCACCGTGCCCGACATACTGAAAAGGGCAATGACTAGTAACAGGACGATCGCCAACCGTAAATCGGCCAGGACACGGAGGACCCCCTGTTGCCAAAACCGTTGCAGCGGCAAGAGGAGGGGGGTCAATTGGGGCGGGTAGAAATCTTTGGCAGTCATGGCAAGAGGGGAACGATCGCGATCGGCAGCAACGTTACGGTAATCCTAACGGTACCCTAACCCTGAGCCTAACGGGTAGCCGAGGCGCGATCGGCGGCGCAGCCAACTGCTTTAGGCTGCAACCGCCAATATGCCATTCTCAACCTTCAAACCCTAAGCTGGCAGCAGGGGCGTCAACCGGGACAGTAACGAGAAGAGGCCAAAGCCCACCAGCAGAATGCCACTGGTCGGAGTAATCCAAGCCGACCACTGCCGTAACTCCAGGAACTTCTTAATGGCAACCGTAAAGGTTCCCGCCACCACCAAGGGAGCCACGTAGCCAACGGTATAGGCTAGGAGCAGCACACTACCCAATACCGGATCTTGGGTGGTTGCAATCCAGGTGAGCAGCGTGGCCAGTACCGGGGTGCTACAGGGCGAGGCCACCAAGCCAAAGGTGAGACCCAGCAGATAGGAACGACCACTCCGGGGCAGGGCGGCGGGTAGCAAGGCCATCCCATCAAAACTGGGTAGGGGCAAGGGCAGGGCCTCCAGGAGGGATAACCCCATAAGGATGGCCACCAGGCTAACCGCGATCGGTAGGCCAACCCCAATCTGACCGTAGACCCGCCCCACTAAGGTCGCGACCATGCCTAAGCCCGCCAGGGTGGTGGCTAACCCCAGGGAAAACCAGAGGGATTGCACCGTGCCCTGGAGCCGGGTTTGGTGGTCATAGCCGCCCAGGTAGCCGATCGTGATCGGAAGCATCGACAGCGTACAGGGGGTGAGGCTGGTGAGCAACCCAGCCCCAAAGAGGGTGACCAGGCTCAGGGCACTTAAGTGCAGGAGTTGTTGATTGACCAACTGGTTGGCGAATTGGGTAAGCTGATATAGCTCGGTTTGGACGGTCTCAAGCATCGTGTGGGTTTTCCCGCTGTCTTATCGGCTGATATTTTGTATCTTGCCCGATCTCAGCCGGAATGGGGCATCCCCCTGCACGAATCGACGACGATGCTTAAACCGCTCGGCGGTCGTTGGCCTCGATCCTGCTACACCCAGTTGTGGCTTAGTAGCGCACTTGCAAAGTGACGCTGGCTTTTACCTCCTGCTCCCGGCCAGCGATCGGGGTCGTGGCGTCTTCCATCTTCATGGCAGCGGGCGCGGGCATAAAGACCGGACGCGGGATCGGTGCTTCGGCATGGTTGATTTGAATACCCACCACCTCTTGCCGGGTGAGGTTCAAGGTACTCAGGACCACATCAGCTTGTCGCTGGGCATCCTGGGTCGCTGCCCGCAGGGCTTGCTGTTGGGCAGCGGTAACGGCGCTATCGGTGGCCGTGAACCCGATGCTGTCGATGCGGGTTGCCCCTGATTGCACGGCCCGATCGAGAATTTGGCCCGCTTGGGCGATCGGGAGTTGAAAACTGACCACATTGCTGCCTATATAGCCCCGCAACTCTTGGCGATTATTTTCGTAGCTGTAGCGGGGATTGAGGCTGACCCCGGTTGTTGCCAACTTGTCCACATTTTGCGATCGCAAAAAGGCCACAACCGCCTCGGCCCGACGGGCGACCTCTTGTTGCACACCGGTTGCCGTCTCTCCTTGCACTTCGACGCCCAGTTGCACCTGGGCCAAGGTCGTGGGAATACGTTCAATGCCTTCACCCGTGACGGTTAGGGTGCGTAGTAGGCGCTCCTGGGCCAGGGCCGGACTCGTAAGCAGCAGACCCATTACACCGATCGTGAGCGGGACGATTGGCAGACAGCGCCGCCACAGGGATGGGGTAGCCAAGGGGCGGCCTAGCGATGCACAGGGTTTCATGGGTAAACCTCCTCACCCAAAAGAGTGTTGTTGATAGTCTTGCTAATCCCTACCTTGACACGGACGCCAGCGCCGGGGAAGACGGTTACAATTCTGGCAACATCCTAATTACTGCCACATCGCTGTCACCCTGCTCGCGGACCGTTTGATTGGCACACGGATTGGCACACGGATTAGTCCGCTTTTTGGCCTGCAACCCGATCGGCACTCCCCGATAACCCTACCCCTACCCCCTCGCCCGTATGCGTAAACTCAGTCCCACCACCCAGGTCTTTTTGGGTATCCTCGCCATGACATTACTGGTGTGGATCTTGCGGGGGGTGCGGCTTTTCGCCTTTTTACCCAGCTCAGCTATTTGGGGACTGTTGCTGCTGACGATCGGCGCGGGGGTGATTGCCATTTGGCAAGGTGCCCAATAGCTAAGCTTGACTGGATAGGTCTTGGGACAACCCGATTCAGGGGGATGGGGGTAAGGTAAACGGCGGCAGTCGGGTGCCACATCGCTTACAGAAATTGGCATCCGCATCGTGGAGCGCATGACCACAGTGGGAACAGGTAATTTCCCGTTGGCTCGTCGCTTTTACTAATTCCTTAACCAAAATACTCAGTTGCCAGGGAATTAAAGTAACGCCCGTTAAAATCATCATGACCGTAATCAAGCGCCCGGTATCCGAGATGGGCGTCACATCACCAAAGCCAACCGTGGTCATGGTGACGACCGAGAAGTAAAAGGCGTCGAAAAAAGTCCGAAAGGTCTCTGGGTTTTGCAGGTGTTCGGTTTGGTATATCAGACCCGCCGAGATAAAAATAATGGTGAATAGGGTAAACAAGACGCGAACGAGGGCAAGGCTGTCTTCGGAACTGAAGCGGTGAAATAAAACCCGGCCTTCCAGCAAGCGCACAAGGCGTAAAATCCGAAACCAGCGGAAGATACGCAAGAACCGCAGAAAGCCAATATCGATCGCGACTAAAAGCGAAGGAAGGATCGCCAGGAGATCAATCAGAGAATAGAGGCTGAGGATATAACTGAGCCGGAATTGGGCACACCAAAGTCGCAGGACATACTCGATCACAAAAATGATTAGGATGCCCCCATTTAACCAGTTGAGAATCTGGCGAATCTCCGGGGCGATGGGATAGGTCTGGATGACAAAAACGGCAGCTGAAACAACGACTAAAGTGGCAATGGCTAAATTAACCCTGCGCCCGATCGGGGCGTCGAGGTCTTCCAGATAGGTTTCGAGTTTCTGGCGGATTGACATCGGTTGCGCGATCCCCACTTCCAGGCCCTGTCCTAGGTATTGAGGGTGATAGGTATTAGCAATCGTTATTGAGTGAATCCTAGCGCTTCAATCCTGATCAGCTTGCGGTTCCGAGCGCGGGGGTGGGGGGGAGTCAGCCATCTGGGG
>NZ_JBRCAD010000184.1:0-18710 GCF_053493415.1 Trichothermofontia sp.
ACAAGTTTCGCTATTTGCAACTAGAACTCAGCCGTCGCTGTTCGCTCGTCCATTGGAGCTACGATTTGCTTCCAGAAACGCTTGTATGACTCTCGCACCCTCAAGTGTAAAGTTTTATATCTGGATTCAACACTTCTGCTCCCGCGCCAACAGAAAATCTAAAATAATGTTCGTATCAAACAGAATCTTCATTATTGGTATTTTTCCATCAAATAATCAATATATTCCTCCTTCAATTCCGCATCACTCAGATGAGAGATATCCTTAATCACCCCCTTTAAGTTCATCAATGTCCCCGGTTCAGCCGGTTTCGCCATCCCCGTCATTTCCTGCTGAATTGAACCTAATAGGGAGTGGACCAACCGCCAGCGTTCCGACAGCGGCAACGCCAATGCTTGCCTTTCAATTTCCTGTACCGTTTCCTGTCTGGTTTCCTGTATGGTCATCAGTATTTCCCCATTTCCCCAAGAAACTTTTTATTAACCGATAAATCGACCGGTCCCCCTTCGAGACAACCCGCAAACTCCTGGGTCAGTTCCAAAAACGATCCTGGCTGCGTAATTGCCGCTTTGGACATAATCTCGGTGGTTTCTGACTCCGCTTTTTGTTGTTCACGAGCAGCCAAAAACTCTAGAAAATCTAAAACTTGCTGTTGTACCGCCACTGGTAGGGTTCGCAGTTGCTTTAAAACCCTGACCTCAATAGGCCCCTGCGGTTGTAAATCTTGCATAACCCTAATCTGCCCTATTTGAAGAGATCATCAGAAATCTCAACGCTAATTTTAGCCACTGTCTTGATCATGACTACATAATTCATAGTTTAGCGCTGCTCAACCTTTATCGAGCGTAAGGACGAGCCATAAACGTCTGCACAGTGCCGTACAAACGACCATCCAGCCCTGCCAACTCATGCTCAATATCTTCCAATCGGCCCAACTTGCTCGTCCATAAACCATTCGGCAATTGTCGAGCCACATGCTGCGGTCTACCGTCTGGCGTGGCATAGATAGCCAGCTTCTCAACCCCAGCCTCCAACGCCCCATGCTCACAAACCCGAAAACCAAGCGTTTTATACGCCTTTACAAACGCCGCAATTGAAACCTCCCTCGGTACACCCGCTGGCCAATAGTAGTCATCTTCTGGCAAGGGCGACCACCAGCGATCGTTCTCTTGACCTGCCCAAGCCAAACAATTGTAGTTGCTGGTATAGGGACTTGTAATGCGGTAGTTGGTCTGGGCCAAATTCGGCCAATCCTGTTCCAACTCAGCATGGGTATCCATTCCGTCGTCCCCACGCTAACCATGCTGAAGCCATTTGGGGCAAGCGTCCGCGATCGTCCGGCTGAATTGGGTTTTCCCCCGTAATCGATCGTAAAGCCCAAAACCAATGATCCGGTTGCTGCCGAAGATCTTGCAAAATCAACCCAACCACCGGTCTTCCCATCCCAATAATTTGTTGATAAGCCGTATTCAAAACAATGTCACTCATCAGCGAACAATGCCTTGTCTCCCGTCGCCATTGCGCCGCCAACGCCTGAAACTTAAGCACCGCCTCTGACGAAGGCACTAGCGGTTCAGAAATTTCCAACAACCGTTCCTGCAAAAACTCAGTCGGCGTTTTCCCCCTGGCAGCCAGATAGTTTAAGAGTTCATCAGGAATCTCGACACTAATTCGAGCCATTGTATTGATGCCCAAACACTCATTAATAGTTTAGCTCCGCTCCTCCAAGTAATCTACATAGACCTCAGTCGGGTCTTCCCCATCTAACTGCACAACCCCCACCAAACTCCGTGTCCAGGGATCAAGATCAGCTAAAGCCTCCAGACTTGGGCTGGGAGGCTCCAACGGCATACTTTCCTGTTGAATCGAACGTAATAAAGACCGAACCAACCGCCAGCGTTCCGACAGCGACAACGCCAATACCTGTCTTTCAAGTTCCTGTACCGTCATCTGTATTTCCCCAATAAAGTTCGTTTTCATTCCTACGTTTTACCCGCCTGACAAAACTTTCCCCGGATCTGCTCTATCACCGTCTCCAGCAGCATCCCCTGACCCTGAGCGAGTGCCTCAGTCGCTTCATCAACCTTTATCCGCACATCACTCACCCAAGCCTCATACGCCTGCTGTTGGGCTTCCAGCACTTCCAATGCCTTTGCAATCATCTCGTCCGCCGACTGATATTTACCATCTCACTAAGCCGATTGAATCGATGCCAATAAACCTGAAGCATTAACCAGCCCGTACTAAAAACATCGAGATATATCGTTGAATGATCTCCTGATTCAATACTAACCCCGCTACAACAGCCGTTGACGCCGCCACGTCACTGCGTTGTTGCCGATCGCCGCCACCTGTTGTGCCACCTTCTTTAAGACAGCCACCGAATCAGGAGTCTGTAACAGGACCGTAAACGACTTTATAATTGGCCCATTTATAATTGCTCCACCAGGGTTTCCGCGCCCTGGCCTCAAATTAACGTGGGTTTGATCAGGCTTCAAGGGGTTGCTCGTTGCAACCACACTGCACACTCCACATGGGGAGTTTGGGGGAAGAAATCTGCTGGTTGTACCCATTGCACCTGATAGTCCCCCCCCTGACAAAGGTGTTTCAGATCCCGTGCAAGGGTCGCGGGCTTGCAACTGATATAGACAATATGCTGGGGTTGACGGCTGAGGAGGGTATCCAAAACCTGGCGATCGCACCCCTTACGCGGGGGGTCCAGCAACACCACATCCGGTTGTACGGTGAGTTGCGGTAACAAGTCTTCCACTCGCCCTACCTGAAAGTGGACATTCGTAATCTGATTGGCCGCTGCATTGATCTCAGCCTGGGCGATCGCCGCTGCTGACACCTCTAGCCCGATCGCCTGTTGTACCCGTTGTGCTAGGGGCAGGGTAAAGCTACCCACCCCACAGTAGGCATCCACCAACACCTCCTGTCCAGTCAAGGGCAGACGCGCACTTACCTTCGCTAACAACTGTTCCGCCTGCTCCGTATAGACCTGGAAAAAGGTTGTTGGTTCCACGCGAAACCTTAAGCCCGCAAATTCCTCATACAGATACGATCGCCCCGCAATACAGGCCGTCTCTTTGCCAAAAATCGCATTGGTCCGATCGGGATTATGGTTCAAACACACCCCCACCAACCCTGGATAGCGCTGTAACCACGCCTGCGCCTGGGAGGCTAAGTTGGGCAATGCATCATCCCGCACCACCAACGTCAACAACATTTCCCCCGTGCGACGCCCCAGGCGCAGAGCCAAATGACGCAGGGTACCCTGATGGGTGGCTTCGTCATAAACGGACCAACCCTGGGCTGTGAGATCCTGCTTAACCTGCGCCAGCAATGGGTCTAATCTGGGGTCCTGCACAGGACACTGATTCAAATTAATCAACCGATGGCTACCCTTACGGTAATAGCCCGCTTGGACCGGCCCGGTTGCTGATTCGCCAGTGGGGACATGGCGCGATCGCCGTAGGGGATAGGTGGCCTTATTGCGATAGCCCAGGGCTTGGGGAGCTGCCAGGATCGGTTCAATGACGGGCACCTGGATGGCAGCCAGTCGTTGTAGGGCTTGGCGCACTTGGTTGTGCTTGGCTGCCAACTGCCGCTCATAGGTCACGGTTTGCCACTGGCACCCCCCGCATTTGTCCGCCACAATACACGCCGGTCGGATACGATCGGGTGAAGGGACCAAAACCCGTTGCAACTGCCCGTGGCCATACTGGCGCTTTACCTGGACCAGCCGCACCTGCACGCGATCGCCCGGTACCGTATCCGGGACAAATACCACCCAGTTGTCCAACCGCCCAACGCCTGCCCCTTGATCATTGAGATCGGCGATCGTCACCTCAACCAATTGTCCTTGTTGCCACTGTGCCATCCTGCCGCCTCCGGGGTAAGCGTGTCATCGCGATCCAACCTTAATGCATTCAGGTCCCCGCATGAGGTATAGCAGTCATGCCTAAGGGGCAGACAGCGCCCCTCCCGGTGTTGGTATCCCCCCCAACGCCCGCCTCCCCTTAACCCGGTCTGAAGGCTTAATTATTGAGTTTTGTAAATATTTCTCAGACGGACGAATAGGCGACGGGTGGGCATTTGGCCGTATCGGCAGGCCAATTGGAGCGGTAAAGTCGGGGGATCTCGTAATTAAATGAGAATCTGATCCAGAGAGTCGCTAAACTACTAAGGTGTATATTCAACGCATCCCCGTAATCATGAGTGTAGTTAGTCAAGTCATCCTGAAAGCTGACGATGAGCTTCGCTACCCCAGTATTGGCGAACTCACCAACATCCAAAAATTTTTTGAAACGGGTGAACAGCGGCTTCGCATTGCGACCACGCTGTCTGAGAATGAGAAAAAAATTGTGCAACAAGCGACCCGGCAACTGTGGCAGAAGCGCCCTGACTTCATCGCCCCTGGTGGCAATGCCTATGGCCAAAAGCAGCGCAATCAGTGCATTCGCGACTTTGGTTGGTACTTGCGCCTAGCCACCTATGGTGTTCTGGCCGGAGACAAGGAACCGATCGAAACCATCGGCTTGGTGGGCGCTCGTGAGATGTATAACTCTTTAGGGGTGCCTCTCCCAGGGATGGCCGAGGCCATTCGCTGCCTGAAAACGGCGGCCTTAGAACTGCTGAGCGCCGAAGATGCGACGGAAGCGGCCCCCTATTTTGACTTCATGGTGCAATATATGGAGTAGTTGGAGTTGCGCTGATAGGGATTGCACAACCCGGAGGGGGCCTTCGTGTTATCCCGTATCGCCAATTGCTTCTAAGCCTTACGGCTCGGTGGCAAATGAATTTTCACATCAATAGTTTTGAACGCGATTGCTGGGAAATCTTCACGGTGCAGGGGTAGGGTCTGTGGTGCCCTACCTTTTTGCTGTGGGGCGATCGGACGGGGGGCGATCGTCGCGATGCGTCCCAGGTTGGACCGGCCCTACTTCACCAGTCGCCAGCCCAGGCGCTTTAAGCTTTCCTCGGACCCCACCACAATCATGTTCCGGTCAGGACAGGAAATAATAATGCTGCCCCCTTCGTTGACGGCGACTTTGCCATCATGGCCGCTTTGGTCCTGGCGATCACAGCGGACTTGTTGACCCACTTGCCAATTCATCATGTGTCCCTCCTGACAGTGTTCATCACGGGTCAATCTCGATTGTCTTTATCATCACGGGATCGGTGGCGATCGGACTTCCTACGGCTGGTTCATCCCATCTGGTGACACGATCGGGTGATGCCGTCGCTTCGGCACCTCGGCGGCTTGGCCGGTTTGCTCCAGCCGCATCAGTCCGACCAAAATCAGCCTTAAGCCCATATCCGCACATCGGCGCGTTATGAAGGTCGCCCCGATCACAACTGGTGTCATCCGCGATCTGCCAGCGGTCACCCTCGTTGTCTATCCCCATTCTCTCGCGTTAAGGGGATGCGGCTAAAAGAATTTTGCTGACTGCTCTCCCCTGGGCAGCTTGCGCCTAGTCCTTACAGGGTTGGAATTTCATCGGCGAAGCTGGCCCAACGAACGAAATGAAAGGGTCCTGCGATCGACCCCCAAATGTGTTCGCCAGTTTCGGGGTCCCGCCCGCGATCGAGGCTGGTAAAGCGATCGGCATCAATTTCAAAGGTACTGTCTAAATAGGTACTGCGACCATCGCGGACTACCATACACCCATTGCCTGGTTCCACATACCCCTTAAAACTTTGGCCCGTCCATTCAGTAATCATGTTGCAACCGGACAGCTTTTCAAACTGATCAGGGGTTAGGGTCGCTAGGCGATCGGGTTCGCGGGTGGCGTTATAGAACGCCTTTTCATCCTTGAGGATATAGTTTTCAATCTCAATGTGATCGCCCACGACTTGCAAGTTGAGTGCCCGGATACGGTAGGGCCGCGTGAGCATATAGTCGTAAGCTTGTTCGACCAGTAGCCCAATGCCAGAAAACAGGGTTGGCGGTAAGGGGCGCATACAAACGCGGATATGGGCATACAGGGGGGGATTCTCAAATGCCTGTTCTTGATTGCTGAAGTCAGCCGCCATCCAGCGGGCTAGCGTTACGATGTCAGTCGAATGGGACACAGGTTTATCCGAAAGGTATAGACAATTGCCAAGAACCAAGTTCTTTTGGCATTGTATAGCAATCCTCTGATTAGTGGCGGTGTATCATCCTCAGACCCGAAACGGTGCCGATCGCGCCAAACGACCACCGTATAATAGGAGGTTGCCCACGCTTATCCCTGAATGTGCCCCATGCCCGACGATCGTGCCGTGTCCCCGGCTGCCCATCGCCCCACCGACTCCCACTCCAACCGCGAGGATCAGCGGGCCGTCCGCCTCGACAAGGTGGAGCAACTCCGGCAGTTGGGCATCAACCCCTACGCCTACCGTTGGGACGTCACCCACCAGGCCGCACCGCTCCAGACCCAATTCGCGGACCTACCGGCGGGGGAAGGCGTGGATCTTGCCGTCACGATCGCGGGACGGATTATGGCCCGCCGGGTATTTGGCAAACTGGCCTTCTTCACCCTGCAAGACGAAACCGGTACGATCCAGCTTTACTTAGAAAAACAGACGATCCAAACCGGGATGGCTGCGATTGATCCTGATGCCTTTACCCACCTCAAGCAACTGACAGACGTGGGCGATATCCTGGGGGTCAAGGGCACAATCAAGCGTACTGAAAAGGGCGAACTCTCGGTGATGGTCAGCGAGTATGCCATCCTGACCAAGTCCCTACTGCCCTTACCCGATAAGTGGCATGGGTTAACCGATATTGCCAAACGCTATCGTCAGCGTTATGTGGATTTGTTCATTAATCCTGATGTGCGCGAGAGCTTCCGGCGTCGGGCCAACATTACCGCCGCCATCCGCCGCTACTTGGAAAACCAAGGCTTCCTGGAGATTGAAACCCCTGTCCTTCAGATCGAAGCGGGGGGAGCCGAAGCGCGGCCCTTTACGACCTACCACAATACGTTGGAAATGCCCCTCTACCTACGCATTGCCACGGAGCTGCACCTGAAGCGGCTGGTGGTGGGTGGGTTTGAAAAGGTATTTGAACTGGGGCGGGTGTTTCGCAACGAGGGCGTTTCCACTAAGCACAATCCGGAGTTCACCACGATCGAAGTCTATCAAGCCTATGCCGACTACCACGACATGATGGCGCTAACCGAAACCCTGATTGCCCATGTTGCCCAGACGGTGTTAGGGACTCTCAAAATTGATTACCAAGGGGTAACGATTGACCTCACGCCTCCCTGGCGGCGGGTGACCATGCATGAGATTGTCCAGGAAGTCACGGGGGTAGATTTTCGTCAGTTTACAACGGTGGCGGCGGCCCGTGAGGCGGCGGCGGCGGCGGGCATCCCTGGGATTGAGGACTGTGAAACGATCGGTCACCTGCTGAACGAAGCCTTTGAACAAAAGGTTGAAGATACTCTGATCCAGCCCACGTTCATCATCGACTATCCGGTGGAAATCTCCCCCTTGGCCAAACCCCATCGCCGCCAACCGGGCCTAGTCGAACGGTTTGAATTGTTTATCGTCGGTCGGGAAACCGCCAATAGCTTCTCCGAGCTAACCGATCCGATCGACCAGCGCCAACGCCTCGAAGCGCAAGCTGCCCGGAAGGAGGCCGGGGATCTGGAAGCCCATAGCGTTGATGAGGATTTCCTAACGGCTTTGGAGTATGGGATGCCTCCCACTGGGGGCTTGGGGATTGGCATCGATCGCCTGGTGATGCTCCTCACCGATGCTCCTAGCATTCGCGATGTGATCGCCTTCCCCCTGCTCAAACCTGAAAAAACGGACCCTGACCTGGCCCCCTAAGGGAACCTCGGTGTTGACTGTGCCTTGGGGGTGAACGCCGATTGGCTCTTGGCACCCCAGAGACACAGCGTACACAGGGAGGAAGAGCGCTTAGGGGAGGAAGCTGACTAGGGCCTCGCGCACGTTGGGATATTGATAGGTAAAGCCACTGGCGATCGTGCGTTCCGGGATGACCTGTTGTCCCTCTAGCACCACTTGGGCGGCATCCCCCAGGATCGTATGCAACACGAAGTCGGGGACGGGTAACCAGGAGGGACGGTGGAGAATCTCGCCCAAAACCTGGCACAGTTCCGTCATGCGCACCGGGTTGGGGGCTGTGGCGTTGTAGACCCCCTGCATGGTTCGATCGGTGATGGCCTTCAGGATGAGGCTCACCAGATCGTCGCGGTGAATCCAGGAAAACCACTGGTGACCACTGCCGATCGGTCCCCCGGCAAACAGCTTAAAGGGCGGCAACATCTTGGCGATCGCCCCCCCCATTCCCAGGACAATGCCACTACGCAGAATCACCAAACGCACCCCACTCGCCCGCACCGCCTGCGCCTCCGCCTCCCAAGCTTGGCAGACCTGGGCCAAAAAATCCGAAGCAGCGGGACTGGTTTCATCAAACCGGGCGGTTTCGCTGGTGCCGTAATAGCCGATCGCGGAGGTGCTAACCAATACCTGGGGTTGGGGGTTGGCCTGGGCGATCGCGGCCACCAGGTGACGGGTTGTCAATTGGCGACTGTCCAGAATGACCTGCTTCCGTTGGGGTGTCCACCGTTCATCGGCGATCGCAGCGCCGGCCAGGTTGACTACGGCATCGCAACCGCTTAGGGTTTGTTGCCAGTCCCCAGGTTCGGTCGGCGTATAGGGGACTACGGTTACGGTGGGGTAGGTCGTCGGGGGAAACCGTTGCCGTCCCCGCTCGGCATTCCGCGTCAGGACGAGGAGGTCATGCCCCTCGGCGCTGGCTCGCTCGACTAACCGTTGCCCCACAAAGCCCGTTGCCCCTGTAATTGCGATTTTCATACGCTTTGTCTACACCACCTTTGTAAAAAGTTCCGATGAAACAGTCCTTCCTAATAAGATACTGGGGTAGCCCGGTCTGTGATAGCGTGGGGCTGCGGTTCCGGTCGCGATCGCGTCGCCGCTCCTGTGGGAAATTCCTAGAGGGGTCGGCATCCTGCCTGCCCCTGAGATTCTTGGTGTATTGATCCAGCGTTGTTGAGTCCTGCCTAGTTGAGTCCTGCCTATGCGCAAACTCTATTTCCTACTCCCCGGTACGGGTCCCCGTTTTGCCTGTGGCGGTCTCTGGGCAGAATTAAGGCTCTACCACCTGGCCCAGCAGCTTGGGGCGGCGGCGATCGTCACCTATCGACAACGGGAAAAAGACACCCTGTTTTTGGCTGATCTGTTGCGGCAACCATCGTCCCAAGCATCTCTTAATGACGTTATCTTTGTCCTTAGTTGGGGGTTTGATGTCCCCAAGTTGGCGGCTCGATTGCAACGCTATGCGGTGATTTACCATGCCCACAGCGCTGGGTATGGATTTCGGTTGCCGTCGCGGCTGCCGATTGTGACCGTCAGTCGCAACACGATGGGCTACTGGGGGCAGCGATCGCCCCATGCCTTGATTTATTATTTGCCTAACCAAATTGCCGATGAGTTCCAAAATTTAGGGCTAACGCGGGATATTGATGTTCTAGTCCAAGCCCGGAAATCCTCAACCTATTTACTCAACACCTTGATTCCGGCTCTACAAGCTGTTTGTCGCGTTGAAGTTGTGAATACCTATGTTGAGGATCTCCCCCATTTGTTTAATCGGGCTAAGGTTTACCTGTACGATTCGGCGGAATACTGGGCGCAACAGGGTGTCACCGAAGGCTTTGGCCTACAACCCTTGGAAGCAATGGCCTGCGGTTGCCAGGTATTTTCCAGTGTTAATCATGGTCTATCGGATTATCTTGATCCGGGGTTTAACTGTGAGAAAATTGCCGGTTATTCCCTCGGCTTCGATCGCGAACGGATTCTCGCCGCGATCGCCCAGTATCCCCAATTCTCACTATCAGACCGGGCACTGGCTGAATACCGAGGACCGAACATCCGCGATCGGCTGACCAAAATTCTCGCGGAACTGAATCAATTTTTTGATTATCGCCACGCGCAACCGGATGTTATTCCTGCGTTCAGTCAACTTGACTTTCTCAAGAAGAAATGCCAAAAAGTTTGGCACAAGTTACGCAAACTCAAATCATGATCCCCCTAGGACTCTACCCGCGCCTCACCCAGTTGAATTTGCCAGAGGTCGGCATAGATGCCTCCCTGATTGATTAATGCTGGGTGCGTCCCCTGTTCAACTACCTTACCCTGATCCATCACATAAATACAATCAGCATGACGGATGGTGGACAGGCGATGGGCGATCGCAATGGTGGTGCGGTTGGCAGTAATTTTAGTCAGCGATCGTTGAATGGCCGCTTCCGTTTCATTGTCTACCGCTGAAGTTGCCTCATCTAGGACCAGGATCGGCGGATCTTTGAGGATGGCGCGGGCGATCGCGAGGCGTTGGCGTTGGCCCCCGGAGAGTTTTTGGCCCCGTTCCCCGACGATCGTGTCATATCCCTGGGGCAAGGCTTCAATAAATTCATGGGCCTCGGCCATTTTCGCGGCTATGATCACCTCGTCCAACTCAGCCCCAAAGCTGCCATAGGCAATATTCTCTGCCACTGTTCCGTGGAACAGGAAAACATCCTGACTCACTAGACCGATCGCCCGCCGCAGATCCGTCAGTCGCAACTCCCGGATATCAATACCATCCAGACGAATGGTTCCGGACTGGATCTCATAAAACCGCAGGAGTAATTTCACTAGCGTACTTTTGCCTGACCCGGTGGCCCCCACGATGGCGATCGTTTGCCCCGCTGGCACGTGCAGGGAAAGGTTCTCCAGCAGTGGCACGCTGGCATAGTAGTGAAACCCCACCTGCTCAAAATCTACCTGGCCACGCACCTCGGCCAAGGGAAGTTGGCGATCGCCGGAAGCGATTGTGATTGGCGTATCCAGCACATTCATCACCCGCCGGGTGGAGGCCATCGCCCGTTGGTATTGATCCAGGGTTTCCCCCAAGCGCGTCAGCGGCCAGAGTAAGCGTTGGGTTAGGAAGACCAAGACACTATAGGTCCCCACGGAAAGGCGTCCTGCCGCAGCCTCCAGCCCTCCCAATAGCAAAATTGCCACAAAGCCTGCCAGAATCACAATCCGGATCAGGGGTACAAAAGCCGCACTCAGGGCGATCGCCTCTCGATTCGCTTGGCGGTAGGCCCAACTTTCCCGGTTAATCCGCTCCCGTTCGTAGGCTTCGGCGGTGAAGCTCTTGATGGTTACAATTCCCGTCAGGTTATTCGACAATTGCCCATTCAGGAGACTTACCCTTTCCCGCACTAGGGCATAGCGGGGGGCCAGGAGCCGTTGAAAGGCGATCGACCCCAGGAAAATAAATGGCATCGGCAAGATCGCCATTCCCGCCACATTGGGAGCCAGGATGAAAAAGGCGCCCCCGATCACAATCACCGTGGTGGTTACCTGGATAATTTCATTGGCCCCGATATCAAGGAACCGCTCCAATTGGTTGATATCGTCACTTAGGATCGACATTAACCCGCCTGTACTACGCTCCTCAAAATAGGCCAGTTCCAGGTTTTGCAAATGGGTGTAGGCATCCAGCCGCAACTCGTGCTGCATCGTCTGGGCCAGGTTACGCCAGAGGCGGGCATAGGCATACTCAAAGGCCGACTCTAACCCCCAAATGATCAGACTCAAAAAGGAGAGTGTCACCAACTGCCAGAACACAGCCTGAATCCCCAGACGGGCCAAGAGGGAGTCCTGCTGTTCCACCACCACATCCACCGCCGCCCCAATGAGGGCCGGGGGAGCCAGATCAAAAATTTTGTTGAGGATGGAACACAGGACTGCCAGCCAGATCTGGGTGCGGTGGGGACGTCCATAGGCGAGGAGACGTTGGATCGGCGACAGGGCACGGGGGGAAGCGGCTTTCAAGGTAGGAACCCCAACAGGCAAGGACGGCTCCTGACTTACCCAATTGGGGCACAGGCGCTTTCCCCACGATAGCCCCTGCCGGCAAGGGTTGGCTAGCCGCCGATCGGGGCGCGGGGACTCACCCGATCGGGTTACTACAGGAACGGCTGGAAGGTATCAACTAAGGCAGCGACTGCGTTCGGGATTTGGGCAATCCCTGCCTGGGCACCAGCAATTAACAGCAACAGCACATCATCCCCCGCCTGACGCGCCAAAATCACCCCCTGGACCGGTTGGGTTTGGCCCGCGATCGTTAAGCGCCCCGACCAGTTCACCTGCACGCCCCCCCTCGGCAAGTCCACCGGAATCGCCGTACTGGCAAACCCCTCCCCCCGTGCCAAGGCAGCTTGGGCAACCTGGGCTAGGGCAAAGTTATCTAGCGGTTGGCTGTCAAAGGCAGGCCGTTGCACGGGTTGCACAATAACCGTATAGGCTAGGACGCCATCGGGGGCTTCAATGAGCACCGATCCTGCCAGGGGACTCACCCGATAGCCCTGGAGAATACCAACCCGAAAGCGGGCATTGGCGTCAATGTAGGTATTGGTCACTGGCAGCGGCGAAACGTCGGTCAAGTCCGCCGCTGATTCTGGCAATGGTAACGGAGCCAAATCCCCGGCTGGCGGCACATCAGTGGGCATCGTACTATTGGTTGGCTCAGGGATGGGGGAGACCTGCGCATCCGGATTACTCCAATCACTCGGTACCATTGGCTCCGTCAGGGGAGGGGATGTGACGGGTGTATCAGGCTCAGGCGTTAACGTGGATGGCGGCGGGGGGACCTCCGGTGTTGCAGTCTGGGCACTGGCAGGTTGGATTGTCTCCTGAAGAACTGCTGTCGGAGAGAAGGCGGGGGGTCTCCAGGGAAGACGATCGCCCAGGCACAAGACCGCCGCTGTGATCGCGACCCAAACTAGCCAACGTAACCACCGTTTGCGCATGACTCACGTTCCCAGACTAAACTTTCCTAGACGCACTTTCCTGCAACGATCAGGTGAGCATAACCGCTTGTTAGGTTACTTTAACCGGTTGCTGCGTCTGATTTCCATTGGTACCCCCTACCATGTCCTCACCTCCGCTTATAACCCTACTCACGGACTTTGGCGATCGGGATAGCTATGTTGGGGTGATGAAAGGTGTCATTGCCGGGATTAATCCCCACATCCGTGTGATTGACCTGACTCACCAGATCCCGCCCCAGGCGATCGCCCTAGCCCGATTCCACCTGATGACCGCTGTTCCCTACTTTCCTCCCGGAACGGTCCATCTCGCGGTCGTTGATCCGGGGGTGGGTAGTCAACGACGGGCGATCGCGGTTGCCCTGGCAATGGGCAGTTTTTTAGTCGGTCCCGATAACGGCATTTGGGGTGGGGTGGTGCAGCAGTATCCCGTCCAAGCTGCCGTCGTGCTAAACAATCCCACCTATTGGCGGACAGGCCAATCCAGTGCCACGTTCCACGGGCGGGATATTTTTGCCCCGATCGCTGCCCATTTGGCCAGTGGGGTGGCGTGGGCAGCCTTGGGTGAGCCGATCGCGCCCCAAACCCTGGTAGATCTCGATCTACCAGGATGCCAGCCAACCGCGCTCGGGTTAACGGGCACGGTGCAAGCGATCGATCATTTTGGCAATATCATCACCAATATTCCCGCTGCCCAGCTTCAGGGGCAACCCTGGCAAGTGATTTGGGGCGATGAGCTTATCCCGGCAGCGACTACCTATAGTGACGTGGCCGTGGGGAGTCTTTTGGCTTTAATTGGCAGCCACGGCTGGCTAGAAATTGCGTGTCACCGAGGTAATGCTGCCCAGCGCCTTAAGGCTGAATGGGGCCATAGGGTGAGTGTACATTGGTTAGGAGATACTAGGGATCTCATTATTTAAGTAACGTGGGTTTGCGGAAGGGTGAAATGATTGCAGCCTAGCTCCAAAAAGTCGAGTGATCATTGCAAGCACACAACTAAGAAATAGCAATTTACCGGAACAACAGAGAATATAGTTTGTGGGATACTGGTGTTCTTAAGAAGCCCTAAAAACGCTGCATATCTATTTTTAGACTTGCTGATCAATAAGATGGGACTTGATGAAATTTCCTGCTTTAGATACGCATGAATAGCTCTGGTTTAATCAATCGCTTGGGTGTTGAAGATAAAGCATCCCGACGATCGCGGCTATACGTGGCAATTAGTAACATCGTAGAATAAATTCAGGATCGGTTGCTTGAGGGATACCCGCCATGACCCCCCTAGACCTGCAAGAATTTCACCTCACCCTGCCCCCCACCCAGGATGACCTCCCCTGTGATGACGGAGTACCAATGGAGAGTCAACGTCATAAATTGCAAATGGATCTGCTCATTGACGCCCTTATCCCCTGGTTGGAGGCCAGAGAGGATGGCTACGTCGGTGGTAATATGTTTGTCTACTACAGCCTCAAACAAGTCCGTAATCAAGACTTTCGGGGACCGGATGTCTTTGTTGTTCTCAATGTCCCCAAGGGCGAACGCAAAAGCTGGGTCTGCTGGGAAGAGGGGAAACCCCCGGATGTCGTGATTGAGCTACTGTCTGTCAGCACACAGGACGCCGACAAAGGCGAAAAGAAGGAGATCTATCAAAACCAAATGCGGGTTGCCGAATATTTTTGGTACGACCCCTTTAATCCAGACGACTGGGCCGGTTTTCAACTACACGGTACCTACCAGCCGATCACGGTGAATCCCCAAGGCCAATTAGTGAGTCAAGTCCTCAAGTTAGGGCTAAGCCGTTGGTCGGGGACTTACCAGGGCGTCTCAACCACCTGGTTACGCTGGGTAAACTTGGATGGCACGCTTTTGCCGACAACAACCGAATTGGCCCAACAGCAGGCTGAACAAGCCCAACAGCAGGCTGAACAAGCCCAACAACGAGCCGACTACGCGGAACGGCAAGTGTTGCAAATTGTCCATAATCTTCGACAAACGGGCATGAGTGTAGCTCAGATTGCGCAAGTCACCGGACTCTCCCTCGAGCAGGTCAATGCCTTGGAGGGGCGATAAGCATGGGAAAGCAAATATTTATTTTTAGTGGAGCACAAATTGAATGTAGGCTAGCCGTCTCGGCGGTCTGGGTGGCCGACAGGATGCCTAAGTTCCGTAGTCACTATGCTGATGGTATCTAGACCGATGTTGTGGCTGGTGTCAAGTTTCCGCGATCGCCTTAGCAGGATATAATCAACGCTTCTGAGTGCCGTTACCCTGGCTGTTGTCTGAAATCCACCCCCTAGTCGTTAACCGACTGGGGCGGTGTCGTACTTAGGGGGACTGCACCGGGGAATGCCCGCCTTGAGCCATTGCTGTCATTCATGTCCGTGACCTGCGAACTTTCTCCCACCCTCCTATCCCCCCAGACGTGGCCCTTTAGTCTGTCTGCCTTGCCGCGCACTGCTGTGTTGGTGGGGGGGGCGGTGCGGGATGCCTTGTTAGGGCGGGATATGGGGTATCTCGATCTGGATTTTGTGTTGCCCGATCGCGCGGTCGAAGTGGCCCGACGGCTGGCCCATCAGTATCATGCGGGGTTTGTTGTGCTCGATGCGACCCGCCAGATTGCCCGTGTGGTCTTTCCCCAGGCGACGGTTGATTTTGCCCAGCAGGAGGGGGATTCGCTAGAAGCCGATCTGCAACGGCGGGACTTTACCATCAATGCGATCGCCTATAATCCCCACACCCAAACCCTCATCGATCCGCTCAATGGTTGTCAGGACTTGGAGCAGCAGCAACTGCGGATGGTGGCGATCGCCAACTTGCAGGCCGATCCCCTACGCGTGCTACGGGCCTACCGTCAGGCGGCCCAACTCGGGTTTACGATCGCACCCAGCACCCAAGCAGCCCTCAGCCAATCTGCCCCCCTGCTCCAGCAAGTTGCCCCGGAACGGATTCAAACCGAGTTCAATTACCTGCTTAACTATGCCGATGGCAGTGATTGGCTAGTACGGAGTTGGCAGGATGGGGTGTTGGCCCAGGTCATCCCCCTGCCGATTACGCCAGCCCAGATTGAACGGTTGCAGGCGATTGCCCCAACCCTCAACCGTTTAATGGAGATGGGGGTGGATCTACGCTCGTCTTTGGCCATGCCTCTCCGTGAAACCGAAAAACCCGGCAGTTACCGAGGCACTGATCCCCGCTCGCAAAGTTGGTTAGGGATCGTGCGCCTGACCACGCTATTGTTACCGCCGCCCCCTTTGACCGTTACCCCAGACCATCTCGAAGCGGTGGCGATCGCCCTGGGCCAACTTAAATACAGCCGTGCCGTCAGCCGTGCGGTCCTGCTGATTCTGCAAACCTTACCTAGCCTGGCCATCCCACCTGATACCATTCGGGCGCAGTATTGGTTCTTTCGGGAAGTTGATGGGGCTTTCCCGGCGATCGCGCTGGTCTCCCTCGTTAGTGGTTATCCTGATACCGCGCTGGTCCCCTTACTGCATCGCTTTCTTGACCCCGACGATCGGGTTGCCCATCCCCAACCCCTCCTGAGTGGCCGTGATTTGATCCAACATCTCCATCTGCGGCCCGGTCCCAATATTGGTCACCTGTTGAGCGAACTTCAGATTGCCCAGGCCGAAGGCAAAATCCAGACCCCCGCTGCGGCCCTTGCCTGGACTCGCCAATATTGGCAACAATGCCCGGATAAGACTTGAGACCTCAGTATCAAACCGTTGGCATTGCCAACCACATTCGGCCAATAGACCATCGCGTGCAACGGTAAGCTACCATAAGCAGCGGACACCCTACTGCGTAGTGGGAGCAACGATGATTGAGGTTGAACATCTCAGTAAGGTTTACCGGGATATCCCTGCGATCGCTGATGTCACCTTCCAGGTGGAAGCGGGTGAAATTCTGGGGTTTCTAGGCCCCAATGGTGCTGGTAAAACCACCACTATGCGCATCCTCACGGGTTATTTACCCGCCTCCAGCGGGACGGCCCGGATTGCTGGTTACGATGTCCATGAAGACTCTATGGCGGTGCGTCAGCGCATTGGCTATCTCCCCGAATCACCGCCCCTCTATGGCGAAATGACGGTGGAGAGTTTCCTCGATTTTGTGGCTCGACTGAAGGGCGTGGCTGCTGGCGATCGTCCAACTCAGGTGAACTCAGCGATCGTGCGGTGCAACCTGGAGGAACGACGCACCAGCCTGATTCGCAAGCTATCTAAAGGTTTCAAGCAACGGGTCGGCATTGCCCAGGCGATTGTCCACGATCCCCCGGCTATTATTCTCGATGAACCCACGGTTGGCCTTGACCCCCGCCAAATTATTGAAGTCCGCAATCTGATTAAGCAATTGGCCGGTCAGCACACAATCATCCTTTCGACCCACATCCTGCCAGAAGTGAGCATGACCTGCGATCGGGTGGCTATTATCAACCGGGGCCGCATTGTGGCCACCAACACCCCGGATAACCTGCTCAGTCAACTGGCCGCCGGAACTGGCTACGAGTATGAACTGGAAATTGCCGGCGAATTGCCGGCGATTCTGACCTGTCTGGGCAGGGTGTCGGGTGTTGAATCCGTAACCCCCCTCACGCCTGTGGCCGAACGGCAGGTGGTCAAAGTCACCTGTCAGACCGGAGTGGAAGCTGGTCGCGATCTGGCGAGTGCCCTGGTAACTGCGAACCTAGGTCTGTATGAAATGCGTCGCAGTCGTGCCAGCCTGGAAGATGTCTTCCTCGAACTCACAATGGAAGAAGCACCGCCAACCCCAACGCCAGTGGATGCCGCGATCGGCCAGGGTCCTTCGCCGGAACCCGCCGAGGATTCTCCCCCGGCCACTAAGGCAGCTTCTAGGGGCGATCAGCACGCAGATTCGGAGGTTTGAGGTTCACATCTCCCCTCAATTCCTGTGGATACGCCCCTCGTCCACTGGGAGATGCTAGAGTGGTCACCTTTGATACGCACTGTTTATTAACGTTTATTAACCCTTTAATTCATTATGCGGATTGTTGTTGGCAATATCATGGCGATCTACCGGCGCGAATTACAGGGGTACTTTGCTGCCCCCTTGGCCTACGCGATCGCGGGTGCATTTTGGTTTTTGAGTGGCCTATTCTTTGTTCTTATTTTGCAAGGAGCACTGATGCAGTCCTCGATGCTCGATATGCAACGGCAACAATTGGGGGCCAATGCGATTCCGCCCTTTGATGTCCCCAGTATTGTCCTACAGCAATTCCTGGGCGCGATGGGTTTCATCGTTCTGGTCATCCTGCCCATGCTCACAATGGGGTTGTATGCCGAAGAGCGGAAACAGGGGACCCTGGAACTACTGGCCACCTCACCCATTACCAACTGGGCCGTTGCTTTGGGTAAGCTCCTGGGCGTCTTCACTTTCTTTTTTACGCTGCTACTGCCGGTGCTTATGTACGAGGCGATCGCCTTGTCTGGGGCTGAGCCACCCTTGCCGATCGCCGTCTTTTGGATCGGGCATCTGGGGTTACTCCTAGTGGCTGCTGGGATCTTATCCTTGGGGATGTTTATTTCTTCCTTGACGGCTAGCACGATCCTATCGGCAATTCTGACCTTTGTGTTGGTCTTTTTCCTGTGGATCTTGGACGCGGTCGGGCGGAATGCCAGTGGGCCAATGGCAGAGGTATTCGGACACCTATCACTGTTACGCCACTTTGATAACCTTAGCCAGGGGATTCTGGAGACCAGTGCATTGGTGCTGTTTGCCAGCTATATTTTTCTGGGAATCTTTTTAACAGCTCAATCGATCGAAGCCCTCCGCTATCAACGATCCTAATCCCCCCGCGATCGCGATCGTCCCCCTCCTGTGTTACTACCTCTGGGA
>NZ_JBRCAD010000185.1:0-8907 GCF_053493415.1 Trichothermofontia sp.
CCCCAGACCCGCCCCGGTCAGTTCCACTATGCCAATACCAATTACCTATTGTTGCAGCGCTGGATCGAAGCGCACACGGGCCAACCGCTCGCGCTCGTCCTCCAGGAGCACCTTTTGGACCCCATTGGCTTAAATGACACCACCCTGGAGATCACACCCCAACCGGATCTGGTCAGCGGTTACGGGAACTGGGATGGGGACGGCCATCCCGATAACTTTTCTAGGATTAACGAAGCCTATGGCTTGGGCGATAGCGGCTTGGTGAGTACGGCTGCCGATCTCGATCGCTTTGCCCAGGCCCTCTTTGTCCAGCACTGCCTCCTTTCCCCGGAACTGCAAGCACTCATGTCCCAACCCCCATCGGGGAGCCTATCCCAACCAGATGGCGAGATCGGCTATGGTCTCGGCCTCGAAAGCTGGCAAACCCCCTGGGGAACCGCGATCGGGCATGGAGGGCGTTTTGGGGGATTTGTAACGCTTATGTTACATATAAGTAATTATCAACTCACCATGATTGTGATGATCAACCACGAGGATGGGGATGCTAGGCACCTGGCGGCATTGGCGCAAAAGCTTTTACTTACAGGCGATTGAGCGATTCTAATCAGAACCAAGAACGGGATAATGCGCAAGACTGCGATCAATGCGATCAATATTTTTTTGAGGAAGTACTTATCAAAAGTTCAATTTACTTCATATACTAGGGGATAGGTATTTCTCCCCATTAGTGTCATGTCTGGTACTGAATTCCCCTGGCTCACAGGAATCATCCTCCTCCCCCTCCTCGCAGCACTGTTGATCCCCTTCCTTCCCGATCAACACGGCAAAACCATTCGTTGGTACGCCCTTGGCGTTGGCTTGGCCGACTTTGCCCTCATGCTCTACGGATTTGGGCAACACTTCGATCTTCATAACCCGGCCCTGCAAATGGCTGAGCGGGTAACCTGGATTCCCCAACTGGGTGTCCAGTGGTCCCTGGCCGTCGATGGGGTCTCAATGCCCCTGATCCTGCTGACGGGGGTGATCAACACCCTGGCGATCGTGGCTGCCTGGAAAGTAGAAACCAAGCCCCGCCTGTTCTACTTCCTCATGCTGGCCCTCTACAGTGCCCAGATTGGCGTCTTTGCCGCCCAGGATTTACTCCTCTTCTTCTTCATGTGGGAACTGGAACTGATTCCGGTTTACCTGCTGATTTCAATCTGGGGTGGCCCCAAGCGCCTCTACGCCGCCACCAAGTTCATCCTCTACACAGCGCTGGCTTCGATCTTCATCCTAGTAGGTGGCCTCGCCCTCGCTTTCTACGGCGGTAACGTCACCTTTGACATTGCTGAATTGGGCCTGAAAAACTACCCGATCGGTCTGGAGATTCTGGCCTACGCGGCCTTCCTGATTGCCTTCGGCGTAAAGCTGCCCCTGTTCCCCCTCCACACCTGGCTACCCGATGCCCACAGTGAAGCCAGTGCCCCCGTTTCCATGATCCTGGCCGGAGTGCTGCTAAAGATGGGGGGCTATGCCCTAATTCGCCTGAACCTGGAATTGCTGCCCAGTGCCCATATCTACTTTGCGCCCGTCCTTGTCATCCTCGGTATTGTCAATATTATTTACGGTGCGCTGACCGCCTTTGGGCAAACCCACCTGAAGCGACGGCTGGCCTGCTCCTCCATCTCCCACATGGGTTTCGTCGTGCTGGGGATTGCCTCCTTCACCGAGATTGGCCTGAACGGGGCAGTGCTGCAAATGCTCTCCCACGGGCTGATTGCGGCAGTCCTCTTCTTCCTCACTGGCGTTACCTACGAGCGTACCCACACCCTCGATATGCCCAAGCTGGGTGGCTTAGCCCAGTCCATGCCCAAGACCTTTGCCCTGTTCACAGCGGGGTCCTTTGCCTCCCTCGCGCTACCGGGGATGAGCGGTTTTGTCGGTGAATTAACTGTATTCCTCGGCCTTGCTAACAGCGATGTGTATACCACTAGCTTCAAAGCCCTAGTCATCTTCTTGGCAGCAGTGGGGCTGGTGCTCACCCCGATTTACCTACTGTCGATGTTACGTCAGGTCTTCTACGGGGCCAAGAGCAATTCTGGCATCGTGATCGAGGACTACCTGGGAGATCTCAAGCCACGTGAGATTGTCGTTGCTGTGTGCTTGTTACTGCCGGTCATTGGGATGGGTCTGTACCCGAAATGGGCCACCCAAGCCTATGACGTAACCACGGTGCAAGTGGCCTCTAACGTGCGGGAGGTCCTGCCCTTGGTGGTGCAACAACGGCAACCGCTTTATGCCCGTGCCTTCACAGCGCCCAAATTGCCGACGCCGGAACCGCAAGCTCTCTTGGGGATTACCCACTAACCCGGGTAGGGCGGGGTGGGGCAATCCGCTCCCCCGCCCCGCTACTCACACGTCTGACCGCAGGGGGTGTCGTGTTCTCGGTTTTAAAGTCAATCTTAAAGGTGCCCGCCAACTCTAGACGCTAAAAGCTGACCTGGATATTCTAGGAATATCAATGGCTTAATACGAAAGCAAGGTCAGTGAATTATGACGGACTTGAATCGCGGCATTATGAAGTTTGACGGGGCCGACAGCCTTCTGGCCATTCTGGTATCGGCAGTGCTGATTTTGGGCAGTATTGGGGTGTTGATCTGGTGGTCCCTCCATTCTGCGTATGTCATTGGTTAGGGGATTGGGCTAGACAGCCATGCGGGCGATCGCCTCGGTAGCTTCGGGGGAATACCGCTGGGTGTGGTGAGCAAAAACGGGTTGAAATCTTAAGTGAAATCTTAAGAAATATCCCCTCCTGATGGGTGAGGACTCGCAAAGCCGGGGCGTTCGCTTACAATAGAGGGAGCGGAGACGCATGTTTCCGTTCACTCCTCACACCACACTCCGCCTAGGCACTGCCTAGGCGGTTCCTAATCCAGGCTTCGGGGCAAAGCAGGTTTTTGGGAAAACTCAGTAGATCGAAAAGCTGTTGTGGGACAGCCTAGACGGCTATCCCTTCCCTGGTTTAGTGTGGCTCTACTGAAACTGGCCCTTTGAGACCCAACAAATCCTGAGCATAGCCTTTGGCATGAAAAGGCACCGCGAACAGAAGCAACAGCATTGTCAGCAAACGTTGCTAATTGTGACTGAATGTATCTGTATGCGCGAGTTTGGTCGAGGACGGGTTCCAGTTTGTTATATTGAGTGCTTGAGAGAAAACAAGAGGCAAGGAATTTTCCGATGTCAGCAGCCGCAGCCGTTACGGACACTACATTCAAACAAGAGGTGCTGGAGAGCGACCTTCCCGTTTTAGTGGATTTTTGGGCACCTTGGTGCGGTCCCTGCCGCATGGTGGCTCCAGTGGTGGATGAAATTGCCGAGCAATATGACGGGCAGGTCAAGGTTGTCAAGGTGAACACGGATGAGAACCCCAGTATTGCCAGTCAGTATGGTATCCGAAGTATTCCCACGCTGATGATCTTCAAGGAAGGTCAGCGGGTTGATATGGTGGTGGGTGCCGTGCCCAAAACCACGCTGGCCACAACCCTCGAAAAGTACCTCTAAGGTCCATTCTAAGGTTCTTTCTGGGAACAAATTGGTCTTGGTGGAGCGCTCTAGAAGATGATGTCTGGGGCGCTTTTAAGTCCGTTTTGACATAAGGATTATGGTCTCCCTTCCCCCTGACGATGCGGCATTGGCAACGGAGGTTGCTAACTTAGTTGCCCAGTTACCTAACCTCAAGCACAATCAGTTGATCCGACAGGCCCTTAGTACGCTCGTTCGGTTGGCTGGGGGTGAGATCGATCGCCTGGATTGGAAAATTCTCGCTTCAACCTTACAAGATATGGAGCGGGCCGCCCAAGCGTTCTATGCCTACCGTCATGTTCGCAAGGTCACAATTTTTGGTTCGGCACGGCTACAAGCAGCTTCACCGGAATACCAACAGGCGGTGGACTTTGCCCGGTGTATTACCCAGCAGGGGTTTATGGTGATCACGGGGGCGGGGGGCGGCATTATGGAGGCGGGGAATGCGGGGGCCGGACCGGATCATTCTTTTGGTTTGAATATTCGGTTGCCCTTTGAGCAAAAGGCCAATCCCTACATTGAAGGCGATCCCAAGCTGGTGACGTTTAAGTATTTCTTTGTGCGCAAGCTGTTTTTGCTGAAGGAAAGTGATGCGGTGGCGTTGTTTCCGGGGGGCTTTGGCACCCAGGATGAGGCGTTTGAGTGTTTGACCCTGAGCCAGACGGGGAAGTTTGGGCCGGTGCCGATGGTGTTGATCGATCGCCCTGGGGGGACTTATTGGCAAGCGTGGAATACCTATATTGAAGATCACCTGCTGAAGTCGGGGCTGATCAGTCCAGCGGACCCCAGTGTCTATACGATTACCGATCGCCTGGATGTGGCCTGCCAAGCGATCGCGGATTTCTACCGGGTGTACCACTCCTGTCGCTACGTGGGGGATCTGCTCGTGATTCGGCTCAAACACGAGTTACTGGATGCGGATGTGGCGCAGTTGAATCAGGATTTCAGCGATATTTTGGTGAAGGGTACGATCCAGAAATGCCCGACGCTGCCAGAGGAGGCCGGGGATGAGACGGCAGGTTTGCCCCGGATCAGTCTGTACTTCAACCAGCAAGATTTAGGTCGTCTGCATCAATTGATCTTGCGATTAAACCAGTTGGGAGCGGCGTATCCAGAGGCCCGCCATCCGGAGCAGAAGTAAGGAACCCTATCGCCGGGGAGTTAGCCACTCGCCAACAACGCCGTTGCCAGGAATGTTAGGCTGAAATCAGTATGCCCAGCGGTGATCGTCATGCCCCCATCCCAGCTACCCCCTGCGCTCAGTTCCCTGCCGGCCCGTGAAACACTGCCGACAATGTACGATCTGCCCAGTGAAGATCCGGAGGAGCCAGGGTTGCCGGACGAGTTTCATGATCTCCAGCCGCAGTTGTTGCGGGAAACTTGCCAGTCGCCGATCGTGGGACCAGAGGCCCTCTTTTTTGGCACGGATCTGAATCTTTACTATGATTGGCGACATCCGCTCTGGCATAAGCGCCCGGATTGGTTCCTGGTCGTCGGGGTGAATCCCGCCACCCGGCAGCAAGATTTGCGTTGGAGCTATGTGGTCTGGCAGGAGCAGGTGGTGCCGTTTCTGGTGCTTGAGTTGTTGTCGCCGGGGACAGAGGATGACGATTTGGGCCAAACGATGCGGGGATCGAATCAACCGCCCACTAAGTGGGAGGTCTATGAGCAAATTTTGCAGATTCCCTACTATGGGGTGTTCAATCGCTACGAGAATCACTTTCGCTTGTTCCGACTGCACGAGGGCTGCTATGAGCCAGTAGCGTTGGTGGAACCTCGGTTTTGGTTCCCGGCGTTGGGGCTGGGCTTAGGCGTTTGGCAGGGAGCCTATGACGGGGTTGAGGGGTTGTGGTTGCGGTGGTATGACGGGGAGGGGAATTGGGTACCAACGCCAAGAGAACGATCAGTGATGGATCGGTTGCGAGCAGAACAAGCATCGCTACGGGCCGAGCAGGAGCGAGAACGGGCCGAGCAGGAGCGAGAACGGGCGGAACGGTTGGCGGCGCGGTTGCGGGCCTTGGGAATCGATCCGGAGTTGGATTAAGCAAACACGACGGTACGATTCCCGTAAACGAGGACCCGGTTTTGCAGATGGAGGCGCACCGCTCGTGCCAGGACAATCCGCTCCAGATCCTTGCCTTTGCGAATCAGGTCGCTCGTATCATCGCGATGACTCACCCGTACCACATCCTGTTCAATAATGGGGCCTTCATCCAGATCGCTCGTGACATAGTGGGCCGTGGCCCCAATAATTTTCACCCCCCGTTCATAGGCCCGTTGATAGGGATTGGCCCCCGCAAAAGCTGGCAAAAATGAATGGTGAATATTGATCATCTGGGGAAACTGGGCGACAAATTCCGGGGAAAGAATTTGCATATATTTAGCCAGCACCACCAAATTGATCTGGTATTCTTGCAACAGTCCTAGTTGTTTCGCTTCCTGTTCAGATTTGGTATCTTTTGTAACCGGGAGGTGGTAATAATCAATGCCAAACTGGTCGGCAATGGGTTGCAGGGTCGGATGGTTGCTAATGATTAGGGGAATCTCAGCCGCGAGTTCCTGGGCTTGTTGTCGCCAAAGGAGGTCCAGCAAGCAATGATCCTGGCGGCTGACCCAAACCGCAATGCGCGGGATGGTGTCTGAGAAGTGTAGCTGCCAAGTGGCCCCTAGGGGTTGGGCGATCGCTTGAAACGCGGGGCCAATTAAATCACGAGGCAAGTTAAAGCCCTGTAGCTGCCACTCAATTCGGGTCAGGAAGGTCTTGGAATTAAAGTCTGTATGGTGATCCGCATGGATAATATTGCCACCGTTAGCATAGATAAAATTAGCGATCTTAGCGACGAGGCCCCGTTGATCGGGACAGGAAACCAGTAAGGTAGCAGTGGGGCTAGACATGTTACAACGAAGAGGGTGGGTGCATTGGACACAAATAGATCATCTAGACAATCCGATCGCGTCTCAGCGGAGTGGCGATCGTGAATTGTGTAGTTAAGGGTAAGCACAGGGAAGCATCATACCGTTCACAAGTCCTGAGGAGAGCCATCTTCGGGAAAATGACGGGCACACTGCACGGATCATTGCCTATTGTAGTTGCCGAAGAGGATCAAAGATTGGCATGGCATTCATGAAGTTTCCAGACTTTCGTCGGCAGGAGACCACCACAGCCGATTTGCCAGCCCAAACAGCACTGGGGGGGGCCTCGATCCTTGCACCCAAATCACTGCGAGCCGCTTTAACTGCCGAGCCGTCAAGCCTACCCATTGAGGACAATGCTGAACCAAGCGAACTGGTCACCCAATTTCTAGAGATCGGGATCGCCCTATCCAGTAGCCGCAATCTGGAAGACATTTTGCAGTTAATCCTCCAGATCAGTTGTGAGATTACGTGCAGTGATGCCGGTAGTGTTTATCTGATCGATCGCAGCGGTCCCGAACCAAGTTTGATCTTTAAGGTAGCCCAGAACGCCTCGCGCCCCAACGTTTCCTGGAAAGAATTTACGGTTCCGATTACCCAAAATAGTTTGGCGGGCTACGTGGCCATCACTGGAGAAAGCCTGAACCTGCCGGACGCCTACCACCTACCGCCAGGGGTCCCTTACAAGCTCAACCCCCAATTTGATCAAGCGATTCCCTACAAAACGCGATCAGTTTTGGTGCTGCCAATGCAGAACCAGGAAAAGGAAATTATTGGCGTGCTCCAGTTGATTAACCGGAAACGAAGTCCGGACCTAATTGTGGGGCCAGAAAATGTCCACCAAGTGACGATTCCCTATTCCAAGTGGGAAGAAAAGGTGATCCGGATCTTGGCCTGCCAGGCAGCCGTTTCGATCGAACGCAGCCAACTACAGGACAGCATTGAACAGTTATTTGAAGGCTTTGTCACGGCATCAGTACGGGTGATTGAAGCCCGCGATCCCACCACTTCCGGCCACTCAGAACGGGTCGCCGCCTTAACCGTGCGGCTAGCGGAGGAATCCCATGCGATCAGTAGCGGCCCCTTGCGCGGACTGGTGTTTAACGATCGCCAAATTCAGGAAATCCGCTATGCAGCCCTGCTCCATGACTTCGGCAAGGTTGGCGTTCCAGAAGCCGTTCTCGTCAAGGCCAAGAAGCTCTATCCCGATCAATTGGAAGTCGTCCGCCATCGCTTCGCCTTAGCCCGACGCACCCTGGAGTTGGAATGCGCCCAAAATAAATTTCGCCACTTAATCGAACATCCCCACCACGATCATGCGGGGGAAAATGCCGGGTGTCTGCACTGCCAAACCCAAGCCGAATTCGATCGCAAACTGACAACAGCCCTGGAAAAACTGGATCACTACTGGCAACGGGTCCTGGAAATCAACGAACCCCAAATCTTGGAAAGTCGGGGCTTCCAGATTCTAACCGAAGCCGCCCTCGCCGAACTCGCCGAACTGTCCCACTATACCTACCAAGATATTGATGGAACCCTGAAACCCCTGTTAACCCCCACCGAGTTGGAGCAACTGTTGGTTCCCCGTGGAAATCTGACGAAGCAGGAGCGATTCGCGATCGAAAAACACGCAGAACATACCTATAACTTCCTCATCCAAATTCCCTGGACCAAGCACCTCAGCCAGGTGCCCGATATTGCGCGGGGGCACCATAAAAAGTTAGATGGGAGCGGCTATCCCTATGATTTAGAACTTCCTGAAATCCCGATCCAAACCCAAATGCTAACGATCGCCGATATTTACGACGCGCTCACAGCGGCTGATCGGCCCTACAAGCGGCGGCTTCCCGTGGCGGCAGCCCTTGATATCCTGCACCAGGAAGCCGACAAACACAAACTTAACGCCGATCTGTTGCAACTCTTTGAACACCGCCAAGTCTTTACCTCCGTAGGGCACCATCTAGACAGCGAGTAGACCCGATAATAAATTCTGCAACGTTTGTAGTGACGACTTCAGTCGTCATAGGCTAGAGCTTTACCCTCGTGTGGATATGGAAATGAAAGCAATCATGAATAGGGCGTGACGACTTCAGTCGTCATAGGCTAGAGCCTTACCCTCCAAACCATGCGAAAAATGCGAAATTGATGAGCCGCTGCACTCGTCCCCTGGGCATTTAGTACCCGGACTGCCAGTTACAGTTTTTTACAATTCGGTAACCGGTGGGCAACCATTGTCCAAATTCCAGGACACTGAGTCTATTGACAACTCCCCGGCCTAAAGGCGCGGGGATTCTTGGCTCACAGGGTGTCTTAGACATTGCCCTCACCAAGCTTCTTGACGATGTGCCCCACCGCTGCAATCCCGCGCTGCCTCACTACCTGAGCTGCTGCTACATCCCGATGCGCGGTGTAGCCACACTCTGGGCAGTGATG
>NZ_JBRCAD010000186.1:0-7950 GCF_053493415.1 Trichothermofontia sp.
AGTTTCGCTATTTGCAACTAGAACTCAGCCGTCGCTGTTCGCTCGTCCATTGGAGCTACGATTTGCTTCCAGAAACGCTTGTATGACTCTCGCACCCTCAAGTGTAAAGTTTTATATCTGGATTCAACACTTCTGCTAGAAACCTTATTCCGAAAGAGTCCTAGTAGCTCGAAAAGTAAATTCTGCAACGCTCGTAGTGTTGGCTTTAGCCGGCAACGACTAAAGTCGTTACTGTCAACGTTGCGAAACTTTATGTTTGCTGTATTAGTCTCAGGAGATCGCCAATTGGATGTGGGATAGCCATCTCGGCTACCTCAATGACAAACCGTCTCGGCTGTCTCAGGGGCAGGCAGGATGCCTACTCCACAATTGTTTTTCGCTCTACTGCTTAAGCTTGGGGAAGATTATGGAACTTTTCGTTAAGACTGTCGTCCTCTTCGCCTAAGCCACACCAGCAGAAAAGAATGCTGACGTGATCTTATGCTTTTGATCTATTGATTCTGTCTACTCCCCTTACCCATTCGCGAGGAAACTATGAAGATACAGCACACGATCGGTTCCCTAAGCTTCCTATCAATAGCAACCCTATTGGCCCTAGTCGTACCGGAAACTCGCCCTGCTGCCGCACAATGTGTAATTGCTGATGTGGCCGTGCAAACCGCAATCACGGGTTCACAAAAACCGGCCAAACAATCGAATCAGGTCACAATGGAACGACGTGGCTCCTGTAGCGGTAACAGTAGTGTCAGCGTTGGCCAGCAAGTACAGGTAGGCGGCACGGGCCAAGTGATCCAGCAACGCCAAAGCCACCACCGCATTGAAGGGACCTCCCGCCATGAAGCGGGGGTGCAGGGTCCTACCGTTGCGATTCCAGTCCAGGTTCAGGTTGATGTATATAACGCCGCCGATCGTCTTCAGCAACCTTAATTTCTAGTCGTTTATCAAGCTGAATGGGTAGGTTGGGTCAAACACAGTAGAACCCAACAGAAGCCTTACCGGTGTTGGGTTTCGTGACCTCAACTCAACCTACTTAATGTAGTGTTTTGGGTGGGTGGTTGCCAACTAGGCGGGTGGTTGTCAACTAGCAGAAGTTCCCGCCTAAGGTGATTACTGCCCGATCCCTTTTTTGGCTATTGCCTAGGATGCGATCGCCCCGATGCCTTCCGATCGAGTTGGGTAAGCACGATCGCGATCAAAAGCAAGACAATCGCCACCATGCGGGCACGGCTGATCGGCTGCGGCATCACCCCCAACCACCCCCAGCTATCGATCAACAACGACATACACATCTGACTCAAGACAATCGCCAGCGTGGTCGCCGTTAGCCCTAAACGAGGAACAATAAGCGTGTTCAAACTGACGAACAGGGCACCGATCACCCCCCCACTAAAGGCCCACCACGGGACAGCCGCTAGGTTCACGGAAGCGGGAATGGGGACAACTCGTAGCGTGATGAGGAGCGTAAGGACAGTAAACCCAACAATAAAGTTGACGATCGTCGTCGCGATCGGGGAACCGAGGGTTTTGCGTAACCGGGCATTGGCCGCCACCCCGATCGTTGAAAGACCGCCAGCGGAACCTGCCCCCAGTAATGCTAATAAGATTTCCATCATTGATGCCTTGATAATCTTGGGTAATACCTGGGTGATACCGGCTACTGACTCGCTAGGGGTGTACCAGAAACCAGAGGGCCACGATCAATAATCCGAGGGCAACCTGACGGTGGGGCGTTAACCGCCGCCGATTAACCCCTAACCAACCAAAGTGATCCGTCACCAGACCCGCGATCGTTTGTCCGCAGACAATAAAGCCCAGGGTGAGCGTTGGTCCCAACAGCGAGGTAAAGTAGGCACTTGCCATGACATAAAACGCCCCCATCAAGCCACCAATCAAACTCCAGCGGGGGGCTTGCCCGATTGCCGACCACTGGATCTGACCCGGTTTACCCGTCGCCAGGAGTCCCATCAGCACCAGAAACCCGACCAAGTACGAGACATCAGCAGCCAAGGGAACTGAACCCAGGGAGCGGGCGAGTTGGGCATTGCTGCTGGCATGGATCGGCAAGAACATCCCACACAGAAAGGCTAAGAATAGGTACAAGCAAGGTTGACACTGCCAAACAGAAAAACGAAATCGACGTAAAATCAGTGCAGTCATGACAACCCCTCATTAAGGTAATTAGCCCCCATTAGGAGCATAGAAATCCAATTGGCCATAGCCCAGGAAAAGACCAGTGCCATCATCACCAGCGGCATAGGCGGTAACCCCAAACAGGTAGATACCCGCGATCGTCGGATTCCGTTTGGGGGTAAGGGTGATCGTCACGGTTTCGCCCGGTTGGACGGGATGGTGCAGTTCTAGGGTGAAGTCTCCCGTTTCCGGTTGCGGCCCCCCTTGGCTGACTAAGGGAATTTCCGTTTGGGCATCCCCGACGAATACGCGGGTTTGCTGCGGCTGAAAAGCAACGACTTCCAGGTTTTGGGGCTGGGAAATTTTAATGGCTTGTAGGGGCGCACCTGCATCCGCCGGCACCGTGATCACCAGTTGATAGGTGCTCATGCCGATACTCGTTTGGGTCGAGGTACTCTGGAAGCGCACCAGTTGCGGGGCGCGATCGAAACGACGCAGGGCCACCGGACTGGCCAGAACCGGCAGGGTTAGTAAAACGAGGGAGCCGGATAAGAGCGTGCTGGCTAACACTCTCCGCAGCGGCACGGTCAGGCGCTTGGCAGGCTGAAACTGAGGCGTAGTCATGGTTGTGACATCCTTGATGATGAACTTTACGCTGAAGTTTTGAAGCGTGGAAAAATTCCTGTCTGATCGAAAGCTGCTCAAGGGACGATCCCTTGGGACTGTTCGCTAGCGATTAATTCAGCCGTCCCGGCATCAATCCAGCCGCCGAAAACCGGGATAGAATAGCTGGGTTTCATCAGGACTAATGAGCGTTCTCGTATGTCTTCTAATCATGGCAAACCCCACCCCGGCTGATATCGACTGATCAGATCGCCTGATCGGGTGAATGCCTGCCCGCCCACGCCACAACGGTAATTACGATCGTGCCGGGCGTATTGATGTTACTGCGATGACGACGATCGGGTGCAGGTTAACGCTCGCCCCCAGCTTGTCCCTAATCCGGTTCCCAGTGACGCGATCAACATCACCCGTCCCTGGGCATTCACCACCCAACCCTGGGCTTCCACGAATGGTGACGCTAGGGCTTGGTTGGGTATTTGGGGAGTTTTGTGTGTGGGTAACTCCTGCCTGGACTGGGTGTTAGGGCGAGGGGCTGGATGTTTTTCCCAGGTGACCCACCCCGCGATCGCCGCCTCCGGGCTTAATGCCTGGGTTGGAGCGGCGGGCAGCCCCCCCCGTCCGGTCACAATAAACTCACTGCGTTCGGTGTCCGGGCGTGGCTCACAGGCACGGGCCACCAGCGACTCAATATCAATGACACTGCTCGGTAATTCGACTAACCCTTGACTGGGGTCAACTTCTGGGGTTTGAATCTCTACCACACCACTGAATTGGGGTCCCAGGTCGGAACTGGCGGTGATGTCACTTGCCGGCGTGAGCTGCGATCGGGCCGCTGTCCCAAAAATCCCCTGGGCGGTAATATTCACCCGACCGGCAAAATTCGCCACGGCATTGGCGGTGATATCGCTATTCTCTAGGGCCGCCAGCGTTGCCGTCGTGAGGATGATATTGCCCCCCGTCGCGGTTCCCGTCGCATTCACCGTGAGGTTGCTGCCCTGTCGCAGACGTAAATCCTGGCTGTTGATGGTTAAATTGCCCCGATCGCCCGCTGCGGTTTCTGCCCGGAGGGCCGCGCCTTGACGTAACTCGATTTGGGGGGCATTGATCGTTAGGTTACCGGCTCCCCGCGATCGCTCCGTCGCACTCACCGTAATTTCTGCCCCATCCTGGAGGCGCAGTTGTCCCGCCTCAACCTGCAAATCCCCTCCCCGGCCCTCGGCTGCCGTGGAAACCCCCGCTAATCCAGCCACCGCCAACAACCCACTGGGAAATTGGCCATCGGGCGTGCGTCCGATCAGGGTAATGGCCTCCCTAGCCCGCACTGTTAGGTTACCGGCGTCCCCCTGCCCTAGGGTCGAGGCTTGGCTCTCGGCTCCATTGCGAATCGTCAGGCGATCGGTCTCAATTAGTAAATTGCCGCCCTGGCCCGTGGAATTGAGATCGGTGCCCGCAAACAGACCACTGGGAATAGGGACATCGTTATTACGCACCTGAAAACCATCGAGCAGGATGTCGCTGGCCCGTACCGTCAGGTTTCCAGCCCTCCCGGCATCAAAGGTCGTTACCGCCGCTTGGGCACCATCGCGAATGATCAGGCGATCGGCGCGAATACTCAAATTACCCCCACTACCCGTGCCCCCCCTTGGTCCCCGTTCAACGCTGGCAAACAGACCACTGGACTGGACCCGATCGTCGGGCAACAGCAGGGCACCCGCCAGTTCCACCGTATTGGCCTCAACAGTGAGGTTTCCCCCGGTCCCCGTGCCAAAGGTTGAGGTAATCACCTGGGAACCGCCATTGATCACGAGGTGATCGGCCTGAAGGCTAATAGTGCCCCCCTGGCCGGTTTCCGTCAGGGCTGCGACAAAGGTATCCCCCGTCAGGGTCATTGTCTGGCCCCGTAGCCGGATTTCCCCTGGGGTCTGGTTACTACTGGCGTTGAGTGTCGCCCGGTTTGTTAGGGTGATGTCCTGGAAGGTGCGAACGGTGTCATACCCCAAGGCCCAACCCTGGGCGATCGGGGTTAACTGGACGGTACTATTGGCACCGACGCTGCCCAACTCCGCCCGTCCCCCCAGGAGAGTCATGTAGCCCCCATCAATGACCACGGGACCGCCCACCAGCGCCAGGGTGCGATCGGGCTGCCCCTGTAACCCCTCAATGTTGGTGGCCCCCAAAGTCCGGGATTGGTTGCGAATTTCACCCGGATTGCGGCCAAACTGGAGGCCGATCGGGCTACTAACGGTTAATAATGGCGTGGCGTGGGGTTGGACGGCGCTAAATTCCGTGCGATCGCCAAATTGAATGGCGTCAGCCGTGCTGGCAAGAAACGATCCCCCCAAGTTCAGGGCTGCATTGGGACCAAACAGAATCCCGGCGGGATTGAGCAAAAACAGGTTGGCGCTCCCATTGGCCCGCAGTAAACCATCGATCGTCGATCGCTGTCCCCCCGTGACCCGCGAAAAAATCGTTTCGATATCGAGGGCCTGGTCAAAAAATACTTCACCCCCCGTCGGTACGGAAAACTCACGAAAGCTATGGAACAGATTTCCACCCGCGCGATCGCCCCCCGTGATGGTAAAGGCACGCCCATCGGACGTATGCACCTGCGTGGGTAGCGTACCATCGGGACTCACCTGGGCTGTGGCAAGGGTTGCGGTGGCTAGCCCGATCGCGAGGGTCAGACCAGGAGACAGCGAACATAATCGGGTTAAGGCGATCGGCGGCATAGGACTTAACCCTACACAGAAACGCTTTCCTCTACCATGCCCTGAAGCCTCAGTAAGGTCAACCTGCTCGCAGGCAGAACTCGCCGCCAGACCCCTGGGGGGATCGCGGCATTCTGGGTAAACTGGGATGAGATTGATCCAATAAAGTTCAGATAGACCTAGGCGAATGAGTCACCTCATCGGCTAGCCGTGGTCCAACCATTAGCCCAGGGGGGCGATCGCCTTGTGCCAGAACAGGAAGGCTAGGGTATGACGATCAGCCATTAGGCAGGATAGGCAACACGATCGCGGGGGGAGAAAGATGCCGACGACCAAGATTTTGCAGGAAGGGCAATCCTATAGCTTTCGCTCCTACTTTGAGATGCCTTATGAAGTGGATGAGATTCTGGCTGAATTCGGCTATGACTTGCATAAGGCCCGTTTAGAGCTTCCGATCGCGTCCCAGCCGTTGCCTCAGCTTGCAGAACTGCAACAGCGCCTCGAAGATACTCTGCTACTGACCAATTTGAGTAGTGAAGCCGCGCGGCGTGAGGCGATTGTATTTCCTGTACTGTTGGAAGTTGCCCGTTTTTGCCGCAGCCAAATTCGGATTGAATATACTCTAACGGTTAACGCCTGGTTGAAGGGGAGTTTAGATTATTTATTGCGTAATGCGGTCGATTTGATTGTCGTTGAGGCGAAAAATGATGATTTGGCACGGGGGTTTACGCAGTTAGCGGTTGAACTGATTGCCCTGGCCCAAGCAGAAGCCCCGGCTGTGCTGTATGGTGCTGTGACAACGGGTGATGTGTGGCGCTTTGGCAAGCTTGAGGTGGCTGAAAACCGAGTGACGCAGGATATCACGCTCTATCGGGTGCCGGATGATCTGCCCCGCCTAACCCAAATTCTCATGGGAATTCTGACAGCATCAGGGAACGCTAGGGTTTGACTATCAGTCACTAGGCGGGATAGGCAACCCGATCGCGAGGGGGAAAGATGTCGATATGAATCAGGGCATTCCAGGTTTACCGGATCTGACGCAACCCCAGACGTTACTCCACTACGGGGAGCAGTTCCTCCAGTGGGGGCAGGGGTTATTGGTGCTATTGGCGGCGATCGGGTTGGTGTTGGCGGCGATCGCGTTTGCCTATCGGGGCGATCGTCCGGATTGGTTGCCTCCCTTGGGCGATCGCTATAGCCAACTGCTTCAGGCTAGCCGCCATGTGATTCTGATTGCCGTTCTGGTTATGACGGGATTTCTCCTGTGCTCAACGTTGGCGAATCGGTATCACCACTGGGAGCAGGCGAAGATTGCCCAAGTAGCGGGCAGTGTGGCGGGGGAACGGGTGGAGCAGCCGGCCCCGTTGGTGCGGTATACGGTCCTGGAACCCTACACGACGATTACCTATGTCAATGGTCAGCCGACGGAGGTGGAGCGGCAACAGGCAGTCGATCGCTTCCTCTCGCCCAGTCAATCCCAGATTGAGGTGCAACTGACCCAGACGACGGACCCGGCCAGCGATCGCCTGATTTACCAATCCCGCTTCATGGCTACCTATCAGGTGACGAATACCCTTGCAGTGACGGAAGACCTGAGCTTTGAACCCACGCCTCCCTACGGCTACACGCTGCTGCAAGACTACCGGGTGGAGCAGGACGGCCAACCTCGCCAACCGGAAAACCAGGGGGACTATCGATTTCCTGTGCGGCTGGCTCCGGGGGAAAGCACAACGTTCCAGGTTAGCTATCAGGCCCAGGGAGCGCCGCGCTGGGTGTATACCGCTAATGGGCGGCTGTTGTCCCAATTCCGGCTGACGATTTGGGCGGATTTTCCCAAGGCGGACTTTGCCAGTGGGATTGTGCCGACGACGATCGCGGCGGAGGGACGGGGGACCCGCTTTACCTGGGACTTTGCGGAAAATGTGTCGGTGCAAAATCCCTTTGGGGTGTTTACGGCCACGTCGCCGGTCCGCCAGACGGGGGTTCTGCCGCGTTTGTTGCTCCTGGCACCGGGGGTGTTTCTCTGGTGGCTCCTGTTGCTGTACCTCACGGTGCCACTGCGGTTAGGGGAGGTGGCGATCGCGGCGGCGGTGTTTTTTGCGAGTGTGCTGGCTCTGACCTATCTGAGCCGTGTGGGGGATGCCCGCTTCGCGTGGGGGGTGTTGTTGTGGCTGTTGCTGGCCTTTGGTTGGGGGTTGGGGCGGCAGCGGCAGCAGCGGTTGGTCGCGATCGGGATGACGCTGAGTGGGGTCGTGTTGCCGATTTTGGCGCTGTTGGTGCCCTACACAGGTTTGACGCTGAGTGGGGCGGGGGTGCTGGCGGCAGGGGGGTTGTTGCAGCGGTATTTTACCAGAAGTGTTGAAAGTTAGGTTAAGCGATGGAAAAAAGGGACAGAATGCAGTATTCTGTCCTCTAACAAATAAAAAATGATGTTCTATGATAGCCTCATTCCCGAAGCTTGTCAAATTGATCTTGAAGCAGCTTTGTC
>NZ_JBRCAD010000187.1:0-14334 GCF_053493415.1 Trichothermofontia sp.
CCCCACCCCACCCACCGCCGTCACGATCGCCTACAGTGCGGCGCAGCACGAGAGGACAACGCACGATCTGACCCACCTGCTCCAGCGTCTCTCTGATTGGCACGATCGCTATCAACGGGGGGAGGATTTTCCCCAAGTGGCGGAAAAGCTTGGGATCTGTCCCGCCTGCCATTTTGTCGCCCGGTGTCAGCGGGAAAACCGGCAGGATGAGGTTGTCCTGGATCTAGGGGCGATCGCAGAAGTGCCCCTCTGAGTTCAGGGGCAACCTTAGACCCCTGGTTGATTGACATCCCTAAATCCCCTAGTGGGAGAAAGGACTGCCATGCCAAAACCGGCTGCAAAAGCCCCTCGCCCGCTCTGGGCGAGGGATTGGGGTGAGGGCGGTTCGAGTTTTGTCGCCAATCAGCCCTAGACCCTGCATCGGGGCAGCGGTCAGAAAGTGAAGCACATGCCCGACAATAGGGAATAGGCGCTGGAACTGGCTCCTGCTATTCAGTCGCGCTATTCTTACATCGCAACTTGGTAAATCATGGACATTCGGATCGTATCCACCCAACCCTTTCCCGACCAAAAACCGGGTACTTCTGGACTCCGCAAGTCCGTCCCCGTTTTCCAGACTCCCCACTACCTGGAAAATTTTGTCCAGTCGATTTTTGACACGATTGGCAACCCCGCAGGCCAAACCTTGGTTCTCGGTGGGGATGGGCGCTACTACAACCGAGAAGCGATCCAGATCATTCTGAAAATGGCTGCTGCGAATGGTTTTGCCAGGGTTAAGGTCGGGTATGCCGGTATTCTCTCCACTCCGGCGACCTCCTGCGTGATCCGTAAGTATAAAACTATGGGGGGTATTATCCTCTCGGCTAGCCATAACCCTGGGGGACCCACGGGTGACTTTGGGGTGAAATTCAATACCGAAAATGGCGGCCCCGCGCCGGAAAAGGTAACGGAAGCGATCTATGCCTGCAGTAAGGAGATTCGTGAATATAAAATTCTTGACGCTGGCGATATTGATCTCGATCGCTTGGGCGAATCCCGCCTAGGTAACATGGTTGTAGAGGTGATCGACTCCGTACAGGACTATGCCGCCCTGTTGGAAACCCTGTTTGATTTCGATCGTATTCAGCAATTGCTGAGTGGGGCAGACTTCCGAATGGCCTTTGATGCCATGCACGCGGTCACGGGTCCCTATGCCCACGCCATCCTGGAACGTCGCCTCGGTGCGCCAGCGGGTACGGTTCAAAATGGCATCCCCCTACCTGACTTCGGTGGCGGTCACCCTGACCCTAACCTGGTCTATGCCCATGATCTCGTCAAAATCCTATTTGGGGAGAATGCCCCGGCCTTTGGCGCGGCCTCGGATGGGGATGGCGATCGCAACATGATTCTGGGGGATCACTTCTTTGTCACCCCTAGCGACAGCTTGGCCATTCTCGCCGCTAATGCTACCTTGGTGCCGGGTTATCGGGATGGGTTAGCGGGGGTGGCGCGATCAATGCCCACCAGCCAAGCTGCCGATCGCGTTGCGGCCAAACTCGGCCTAGACTGCTACGAAACGCCGACGGGCTGGAAGTTCTTTGGCAACCTGATGGACGCGGGGAAAGTCACCCTCTGTGGGGAAGAAAGTTTTGGGACCGGATCTAACCATGTTCGGGAGAAGGATGGTCTCTGGGCGGTGTTGTTCTGGTTAAATATCCTCGCCGTGCGCCAACAATCGGTGGCAACTATTGTCCAGGAACATTGGCAAACCTACGGACGTAATTACTATTCGCGCCATGATTATGAAGGTGTGGACAGCGATCGGGCCAATACCCTGATTACCCACCTGCGGGCCAAACTCGGCAGTCTGGCGGGGCAATCCCTAGGCCGCTACCCGGTCGAGTATGCCGACGATTTTAGCTATACGGACCCGATCGATGGCAGTGTCAGTACCCAACAGGGCGTCCGCATCGGCTTTACCGATGGCTCGCGCATTGTCTTCCGCCTATCGGGGACAGGCACCCAAGGCGCTACCCTCCGGCTCTACCTGGAAAGTTACGAGCCGGATACGCGCAAACAAGGCTTAGATCCCCAAGTGGCCCTCGCCGATTTGATCGCGATCGCCGATGATGTTGCCCAAATTCGCACCCTCACGGGTATGGATCAACCTACCGTCATTACCTAACGCCGCCAACCACGTCGATCCCAATCACGGGGGCCAATCACGGGGGGGTGGGCTGCTCCCAGGTGATGCCTGTCAACCGCCAACCTGAGATCAACCCACCCCCCATACTGAAGTACGCCCGCAGGCCCCCTCGGCCCACAACCATCCGGAGACCACTAACCGTGGCAGGACCGTTAGTATGCCAATTGGTCCAATTCCTGCTCTAGCATTTGCACCAACCGGGTATCGCCCTTCTGCCGAGCAACTTCCAGGCGGTGTTCGGTCGAAAGGCGTACATTTTGGCGATGGCGTTGCCACGTTTCGCTCAGCAATTCCCGCTTCGACTTACGGGGAAAATGGAAAGCAGCCACTGCCGCACTTTGGGCCAGAACCCCCTGGGGCACCTCTGGCTGAACTGCTGTTGCCGCCACCGCTTCTGGCGCATGGACTGGCGCATGGAAAAGATGGGCACTATACTGCGCACCACGGTAGGTCAGTTGTACTGGCGACTGCAAAGCAGGTTCTTGCTGGGGACGGTGTCTCCGCCAAACTGCGCCACGATAGATTCCGCCAACCGGTTCCTCAACCACAGGGAGAGTTGAGGGGGCTGGCTCGTAACTAACACCGCGATATGTGAGTTTCATAAACCGTCTTCGCCTCCCAGGCAAAATTAGATATCTAACGTCAATAGAGGCGCGTTCCTTCGGGACAGGTCCCTACTTCCGTCTTCTTCGGTCTTTACCTGGGCTTTACCAGTGGATAAACGCCCGAAAAAGATGAACGAGTTCATTTACTACTGTAGCTTACTTTACCATTTTCTAGGAAAAAGGCATTTTGTATTTTTATTTAAAGATGTGTCAAAAAAGTTTACACTGAGGCAAGGGCAGGCGACCAATTGGCCTCAGGGTAAGGAAATTGGCCGTTTTTACACGCTGCGAGCGTATATCCTTTTAAGAAAGAAATATCAAATTGGCGGTGCTTCTGGCAATGAAAAAATTGTAAAGAAATAATTTTTTTGCCCTAGGAAAGCGGGATGGAATTGTCTTGATCGTTCAGTCAGAGGGATAGGGCTCCGCCCTCAGGGTTCCTGGGGGTCTTGGGTGAGCGGGTGGCCACAGATTCGTCTAAATGGCGTCCGATCGCGGGATGACTGCCGACCAATTCCGCCGGATTTGATAAAAAAGTTAATTATTGCTGAAGCAAATACTCTAGAATGTTTGCCTAAGCTTATTAAAAATTCGGTTGCCGTATACTGCCGCTGTTGCTTCTCCATGTTCCACGTCTTCCATCCCCTTGCAGACTTTTCCCGTAGCCATTGCCTTGGCATTTGCGCCTTTCTCGTGCCCGCCAACCTGGTGACCAGTGCGGTGATTTTGGGGCTAGTCGGTTGGCGTTGGGAGGGCTGGCTGCGTCGGACCACCGTGGGCCTGAGTACTGGATGGGCGATCCTGATGCTGTTGCATGTTTTGAGTTGGTTCGCGATCGGCGTGGTGCAAGTGCCCACCTTTGTCCTGTGTGGCTTAGCCCTAGTGTGTTTGAGTATCAACCTCTGGACGATCGTCCAGCCGGACAGTTTACAGCGCTGCTTGCAAGGTCTGGTCCCACCCGTGATCGCGTGGGGCAAGGGTCACCGGAGGCAGCCCTGCGGTTCCGAGCAGGTCAGCGGCTAAGTTGCTTGACGAGTCACCTCACCGGGAGCGCGATCGTGACCCTGACTACCGCCTCGCCCCTACCCAGTGCTGACGAGGCACTCGCCTTAATTGACGCGGTACTGGCTGAATCGGCAGCAGAGACAGCCTTCGTCAGCTTCAGTGTTGGGGAAGAGGCCCTCAGTCGCTTCTCCGAAAACCAGATGACCCAAAACCTCAGCCGGACGCACCTCAAGCTAACCGTGACGAGTCACTTTGGCCAACGCAGTGGGTCCAGTGCCACCACGGATCTGGATTGGGACTCGCTGCGGAAAACCCTACGGCGCTCGGAAGACTTGGCCCGGATCGCCCCGGTTGATCCAGAATGGGTGCCGCCCCTGCCGCCCCAGGACTATGGCGATCGCCCAGCGGCCTTTGATACGGCTACGGCGACCCTGTCACCGCTCACCCGTGGGCAAGTGATTCAGGCGGTGGGCGATCGGTGTCGGCAGGCGGGGGTAGAAGGGGCCGGCACCTTCAGTACTGAGGCGTCCCTGCTGGCGATCGGAAATTCCCTAGGGTTACGGGCTGCGGGGTGTTGGACAGAAGCCCGTTTTAATCTTACGGCCCGCATTGCGGATGGATCGGCCTGGGATCACCACACGGATTGGGCCTGGGAAGCCTTACCCATCGTTTCCTTAACGGAGCAGGTGATCGCCAAGGCGATGCGATCGCGCCAACCTCGTGTGGTTGCGCCAGGGGTCTATCCTGTGATTCTAAGCGGGGCCGCTGTGGCCGAGTTGCTCAGCTATGTCCTCTGGCACCTGGATGCCCGCAGTGCCGATGAGGGGCGATCGTTCATGTCCCGTACCGATGCCACGGGCAACCCCACCGGGAATCGCCTGGGGGAATTACTCTTCAGTCCCCTCGTGACCCTACACCGAGATCCCAGCCATCCGCGCTTGCAAACCCTGCCCTTTAGTCGAGAGGGTCTACCCCGTCCCTCCTTACCGATTATTCAGGCCGGGGTTCCCCAAACCCTTGCCTACTCACGCTATTGGGCCATGCAGCAAGGCCAGCCGCCCACGGGGTCCCTATTCCCTGCCGTGATGATGGGGAGTGACCACAGCCTGGAAGACCTGATTGCCCAGAGCGATCGGGCGATTCTGATCAGCCGCGCCTGGTACGTGGGCCAGGTCAACAGCCGCACCCTAGAAGTCACGGGCATGACCCGCGATGGCACCTTTTGGATTGAAAATGGGCAAATCGCCTATCCGATTAAAAATTTGCGGTTTAATCAATGTCTGCCAGAGATGCTGCGGGATATTGATGCGCTGGGGACCAGCCAGCGCTATGGTAGCCTTGTGGTACCAGCGGTACGGGTAAAGGCATTCCGGTTTAGTAGCGGTACCGATAGCGTGTAGGGATGCGTGCTGAGGGGAAAATGGCGAGTGAGGCGTGAGATGCAACCCACCGATCCACAGGCAATTGTCTGTGCCCATGTTTGGATTTCTGGCCAGGTTCAGGGCGTCTTCTATCGCGGTGCCACCCAAGCCCAAGCCCAGCAATTGGGGGTGAATGGCTGGGTGCGTAACCTTCGGGATGGTCGGGTAGAAGCTTGGCTTGAGGGCAGTCCAGCCCAGGTCGCCGCCATGATTACCTGGTGTCAGCAAGGTCCGCCCGCCGCGATCGTGGCGCACGTTCAGGTTGAGTACGAAACCCCAACCGCAATCCAGGGCTTTCAAATCCGACGTTAAGGGGCGGTCAGCGGCAGTGGCAGATGTCGCAGCCTTTCTTAGAATGGAGACAGCAATCAGCGCAGCGGGGACATTGAGATGCAAAGCCAAGAGTACGATAGCGTAGTGGCTGGGGAAGAGCCGCGAGTCCTGCAACTCACGTTCTATTTCGTCAATGGCCAGACGGAAACTTTTAATATCTACACCACTGCCGAAGCCGGTAGCCCGCCCCAGGAACTACGCCAGGATATCCGTCGCTTTTTGCGCGAGGATTGGTGGACGTTACACCTACTGGATCAAACGGTGTTTATTCACACCAGCAATGTCCTCAAGGTGGAAATTAAACCCAGACTTGAAGGCTTCCAGGGAGAAGGGGTGTTCCAAGATGCGGAGCGGGTGACGGCCTTCAATCGCTATCGTTAACCCTGCCAACGCTTACCGTTGGGAACACCGTTGCCCAGTCTTTGGGGAAAGTGCCAGTGAGGGGGGGGCTGAGGGACCCGCGATCGCCGCTCCCTCAGCTCGGATCAGGATATCACGTACCGCTAAGGGGGCGGCAGGCGGTGGTATCGGGGCATGGATTCAACAGAGCGAGTGAAGCTTGCTCGGATTGGCCAGCGTCTATCCGCCTGCATCCGGCTTAGTATTCAGATTCGCCGGGGAAGCCGTGTTGGTAAAGACGAAGCGTAGCAGGATAGGGGCCAGAAAGGTGGTGGCAATGACCATCAAAATTAGGGCGGCATCGGTAGCCGAGTCCAAAACGCCTGTTGCTGTTCCTAAGCCCACAAAAATTAAGCCCACTTCGCCTCTGGGGATCATGCCAGTGCCGATCGCTAGCCGATTGACCGGGTCCGAACCCAAGATGGCAAAGCCTGATGCTAGCTTACCCGCGATCGCGACCACAATCAGGAATGTGGCCATCAACAACCCTGGCCAGTTATTGGGTTCCAGGGGGTTAAACAAGCTCAGATCAATCTCGATGCCAATTAGGACAAAGAAAATCGTGGCAAATAACGTTACTAGCGGCTTCATCTCTTCTTCGAGTTGCTTTGCCAACTGGGTACTGCCCATGACCAGACCAGCGGCAAAGGCGCCTAAGGCGGACTCCAAGCGCAGCCCCACAGCCACCATTGCCATGACAAAGATGACCATGACGCCTAACATGACGGGACTGCCTTCCACCTGAAACTTCTGGGCGAGGGCATTAAAGAAGGGGATGCCATAGCGGCTGAGGAGCAGCGCACCCCCCACAAAAAAGATGGCATTCAGGAAAAGATAGGCGATCTGGGAGAGTTCGACGTTGCCTTCCTTAACCAGAGCAACTACAACCGCTAGGATGACGATTCCCAAAATATCGTCTAGAACGGCTGCGCCAATAATAATTTGGCCTTCCTTAGAGGATAGTTGACCTAAATCCTTCAGCACACTAGCCGTAATCCCAATGCTGGTGGCGGTCAGGGCTGCCCCCGCAAATATGGCCACAATGACGGGGGCATGGAAAAGATAGATTAACCCCAACATCCCCAGCATGAAGGGCAAGATAACCCCAACCACAGCGACGGTGGCGGCCTGGGACCCCACGCGGATCATTTCATCCAGATCGGACTCGAGGCCAGTTAAAAATAATAAGCAGAGCAGCCCTAAGTCGCCGATCCGCTCGATGATGATAAACCGCGATTCATAGTCCTCAATAATCTCGGTCGGGGTGGCATGGGAGATAGCCGCGATCACATTCACCAAACCGGGACTCAGACTAGTTGCCGCCTCCCCGGGCACCACCCAGTGCAATCCAGAAATCCCTAGGATAACGCCTGTTAGCAAACATCCTAGAATGGAGGGCAATTTGAAACGAGCCAGGATTTCGGCCAGAAGCGCAGCTAATCCAAAGATCAGGAGGACACGTACCCCGGTGATGAGGAAACTGGCAAGTTCGATATTGGCGTCTTCACCTACATTCGCCAGTAACCAGGGGGTATGGGACAGGGCTAAACTGTTAATCATTAGGTTTGATTCCATGAAGCTTATTCACCCGTGGAAAAGGATACGACCCGATCGCCCAAGTCGATTGCCCAGTCAGATAAAGACGATCGTTAGCAGCATAGTTGGCACAAAGAAAGTCCGCCAAAGCGGACTCTACTTCAAGATAATCATCGGAGAATTGGATCATAACGGAACTCCTAGGAGTGGTGTTCGCGGGGTATGGACTGATCAATGCCAGCCCCAACTCAGCTCTCCTTTATTAATCTTTTCGATAATTAGCGTGCGGTAGAGTTCCATTTCCTGTGGCGTGATTTTGCCATCGTGGGTCGCAACCTGTCGAATCTGAGCCAGCTCCCCTTGGGTAATTTTGCCATCGGCAACAGCGCGATCGATGACAGCTTTCAGTTTATCAAGATCTTCCAACTCTTCGGGGGTTGGGGCTGCTGCTTGGGGTCGAGAAATTTCCATTCACAATCGCTCCCAAAAATTCGATTCTCTCCCAGTGTAAACGAGGTACAGGTGAGGGGCTAACAACTTAATCTTTACTCTAGATGCCCTAGCTATCGGCGGTGGGGTAAGGGCGTACAGTATGATACGATTGAACACCTGAGTCGTCGTCTACCCAGTGGGTCAGCCCGGGGCAAGTGGCTCATAATGGGTCTGGGACGGTACGCATTCCGGTGGATGGCGGCGATTGTGGGGCAAGTGTTGTTCCTGATTGTCGATAGTGTCGATTGCCTTGTTGTTGATTAGCAGAGTAAACAGTCACGCTTATGAGTCGTTGCCTAATGCCGAGTTTTTCAAAAATGTTAGCTACCGGGATGTGTTTAATGGGTTTGTTGGGCGGTCTCGGTACCGCAATGGCTGCCCCTCAAGCTAAACAGGCCAAGACCTTCGATAGTTTTGAAGCGTGGTGTTTGGCAAAGGACGATTTACCTGAAGCCACCCAGCATACGATCGCAGCGCTGATGGATGAGGTAAGTACGAACAATTGTACTCTGGCTGGCATGCAACTGGGTAGTTTTGTCACGCTCAATCTGGCCAGTCAGGAAATTTCTGATCTCGCGCCGCTGGCGGATATGAAAAACCTGCAATTTTTAATTTTGCATGACAATCAAATTACGGATTTAGGCCCACTTTCAGGTTTAACCCAGCTTCGCGTGTTGTATTTGGGGGTCAATCGCATTCGAGATTTGGGTCCTCTGGCGAGTTTGACGAACCTAACACAGCTTTACATGGGTTCCAACCAGATTCAAGATCTACGCCCCCTCAGTGGGTTAGTAAATTTGGAAATTTTATCCCTGCGAGCCAATCAGATTTCCGATATTACGCCCCTGCGATCGCTGCAAAATTTGCATACTCTCTATCTGGAATCGAATCGGATTAGCGGTGCCAACAATACGGTATCGACGCTATTAGCTATGCCGAATCTGGATCGCCTCTATCTTAGCAATAATCCCCTGAGTCGCCGTGTTTGTCCCGATCGTCCGGAGATGGTATGTTTCATCTAGATGGCTATCCTGGCCCCAATCTTACAAGCCGTTATTGACTATTTAGAACAAGCGGTTTGCCCGAGACGGCATTAGCTCAAGCGACCCTGTTTGCGACAATTCCCATGTTGGAATTTTGCGAGAGCTTTAATATTTCTGTCAGTGCGACGTTGTGCTTACATGAAGTGACCACCTGTTTATGGGCACTTCGATTAATCTGGGATGGGGGCAGTTGAACTGCCCCAACCGATTAGGATGATGTTGCCTGGAAGCGCAGGATTGGTATTTTTTGAGATACCCGATAGCCTATCCTTCGCTGGGCTGTAAGGGTTGACCACAGGCGCGGCAGTAATGGGAAAATTTGTAGGTGCGGTGGTGACAATGGGGGCACTCCTGATATTGATCAAAGCCGCAATGGGGACAATAGGGATCAGGGGTACGCAACCGGGCATTACATTGAATACACCGGGATTTTTGGATGCGCTTTTTCGCCTGGACTTGGGAATTAAAAATAAATCGCTGGAGAAACTTAATTAGCCCAAATCCTAGAAGGGGGATGAACAGGATTAAAAGATAGCTGGCAACAAATAAGAGGCCACCAACAAGGGCAACAATCAGATCTATGACCCAGCGAACCAGATTGCCAAACTGGAGAAAGGTAAAGATCTTGATCAGTAAGGGAATGCAGAAAATTAGGAGTAAATGCCAACTCAGGAGAACCTGTAGACCTCGCTGGTGATGTACGGCATTAATGTGCCACCCGTAGGCGATCGCGATCAGGGGAGCTAGGAATAGCAGTTGCAGCAAAAATTGGAGATTGGGGTGCCAGAATTGGGCTGATTCATATCCCCGTTTGAGGCTGGTGTAGCTTTCTGGATTGCCTAGGGCATCGAGATAAGCGATCGCGACGGGGGTAGCGAGTAATTCCTGTTGAATTTGCTTAACCTGTTGTTGCTTTTCCTGGATTTGACGCTGGGCGCTTTCAATATCCGCCTTGGTCTTTGCTGCTGTGGATTGATTAATGGATTGTTCGGGGTCTTGCTCTGCAATTTTTTCGAGCAGCGTTGAATCGTATTGGGCCTGAAGTGTCGCGATCGTTTGTTGGAGTTTGTCGATCTCGGTTTTCAGGGTCGCGATCGTGTCTTGTCGCTGAACATTCTCTGGGGTAGAAACTGCTTGCTTCAGGCGTTTATGCTCAACGCAGAGGGGATTAACGCTACCAATGCGGTGGCGATTGTCAGGGGGGGGTTGCCACGCCTGGGCATCAGCAATGACTTGGGCGATCGTTTGGGTATCAACTTGGAAAGGGTCCTGTCGTTCTCGTTCGTTTTGATAGCTTTGGTAGGCCCCATAGCAGGGAAAAGTTTCCTCTGGACTGAGGGGCCAGTTAGCAATATTATCGAGACCGCTAAAGACATTGATCAGAACAAAAATATCGACCAGGATCAGGATGATTAAACTAACCCGATTGAGGGGTTCCTGGGCGACTTGGGTAGACTTACGCACGAATAGGCGCGTGATGCGTCGAAAAAAGGCCAACATAGGTTAATCCCGGGGCTTCTTTGGATTTCTGTTCTCAGGCTAGGCTCTGAGTCTCTCTAGGAATAACAGTCCTGTGCCAGTTTTGCCAGTGGTTGCTTATCCCAAAACGGCTTTTCGGCTCAGTAGATCGCCAATTGATCATGGGATAGCCGTCTTGGCTGCTTCAGGGGCCGGCAGGATGCTTACCCCACAATTGTTTTTCAATTGACTGAAACTTGTAGGCAATGCTTGTTGTGATCACCTCTATTATCGCTTGACAGTTTGCAGGTTCCAGCGTTTCTTGCTAGGCACAAGTGGGCAGGGTCCGGGTACGATCGGGGGGCTTGCGGTTTCGGGACGATCGTCAACACCATCAGTTCCTCTCCTAATGGCAACTGGTCAAGCTCCTCACAGCAAATCTTAAGGCTTGAGGAGTGGGATCTGGGGTGCTGGCTAATGAACTTTTCCAACTACCCGGAATATCCTGCCTTTCTCCGTTGTCGATTTGTCAGGATGCGATCGGTGACTAATTCTGCTTTATATTTTGTTCCTATGTATAGGAAGCTTGCCACTGTTTTGGAGCTTTATATCCCCAAAAGCCGCTGGCGGTGACGGACATTTAGTTTTGCCCGATCGTGGTTATGAATTCTGGCGATCGCTCATACTGAAAAATATGGGCGAAGGATGAGTTTTCATGGCCAGCTAATCGACAGAGGCAGTGCAGGGCTTGTAAAATCGAGGTTTTCCCTGAACTGTTTTGACCGACTAGGGCATGGAGGCGTGAGCCATCCAGGGTTAGTTGGGTGGAGCGATGGCTTTTAAAGTTGTGGAGCGCGATCGTTTCAATCATGGCAATTCGCAGTGGAGAAATCTTACAAGGATATTAGCATTTTCCTTGAAGTTTGAATTGCCTCATGATGGGGTATGAATCTTTTCTAGGACCCACGCTCGAATTAAGTCTGTGTAATCAATTCCCCGTTGTTGAGCAACTTGTTTAATCGCCTCGACTTCAACTGGTTGTAGATGGATCTGCACGAGACTTTCGCGGACAAAAATAGGTTCTGTCACTTCTTCTAACTGATCTTCAAAATCAGTGAGATCGTGGGTGTCCCAAAATTCAGCAAGTGCCTGGATAGGATGCGATCGAGGAAGTCTTTCCATCTTGACTACTTCACGGTATCAGTTTTCAGTGTATAAGGGTTTGCTATCGTCCCGTTACCGTCCATTGTAAACCCCGCATTTGAGTAGACTCAACTACCATTGGATGGGGATCAATGGGTTTAATCAGAGTACGCAGCTTAAGTTTTAATTTTGCAGGATCAATAGCGCGTGGAAAAAGCTTTGAATGTTTTATGGGTTGTTCAAGGTGTAATACGACCCGTAGCTGTTGACATCGGAAGATCTTTTTGGCGAAATTCTGTTCAGAAGTATCCGATGCATTAATTTTAGCAGGCAGTATTGCTGCAAGTGTACAAAAGACCTTTTGCGCCACTTCATCAGCTAGATCGATTACTTTTGTCCGGCTATGTTGTCGATAATCTTTGGCTTCGATTAGCCATATTACCTCATCATTAATTGCGAAGAGATCAACTGCTTTGATGCCAGTACCAAACTGCATTTTAGAGAACTGGTTACGATAAAAAGCCCATTCATCGTACTTCGTAACTTCCCATGAGCAGAGAAACTGAAATATTAGACTATCTACTTGAATCTCTATCATATTCAGCTTCCGCTATGCATAAACCGATCAGATTGGGCAAGCTCTTCATCAAGTGCGGTGATATCTCCAATCTCATCGACGGCATCTCCTTGGGTTACGACAACTTCATCATGGGCGAAATGTAAGCCAAAGAATCGTGGGTTGAATTGGGTATTTTTCTCGTTAGTGATTAAAATATCAATTTCACGCAGTAGAAACAAACTATGCGTAGCTATAAATACTTGAATTCCTGTTTTACTCAGACTAAGGATACTTTGGGCGACTTGCTTGATGAGTAGGGGGTTGAGGTTGGCTTCAGGCTCGTCCCAGAATAGGAAGCCTTTGTCCATTAGGGTTCCAGTGGCAATTAGACGTGCTAACATGGCGAGCTTGCGTTGACCTTCTGCGACTAAGGGCATCTCAAAGCGACCGCGATCGGTTTTTAAGTAGAAGCGGCCATTTTTATCAAGTTCAATGCTCCCACCCATTGCCTGTTCAAGTGGGGCGATTAACTCCTGGATACGTTTTTCTTTTAGCCCGCGCTGTACGGGCGCACTGAGGAGTAGGCAGGTATCTCGCCAGGTTTCTTCTAGTTCGAGGTAATGACCTTCATAGACTGAGACAAAGTTGGGTGAAATAGTTAATAACTCACGGGTTGGGATATAAGCGGGTGCACTGTCAAGCCAAGCGGTTGGAAGCTGATCGATGACAACTTCTGTCTTACTATTGGTCGAAAAGCTGAAGGCAAAGTCAAATTGCTGATCGGCAAAGTCTAATTTGATATCACATCTTTCGCGTCCTTGTTTTCGTCTAGCTAACCGTCCTAGGAATTCTGGTCGAAAAACATTGATTAGTTTTTCAGCTAAACGGGTTTGCAGTAAGGTTTTTGTTGGTACACTGTTTGTTTGCTTTCGACTTTCTTCCCAATGGGTTGCTAGGGCTGAGTAGGCCAGTTTAAGTAGATGGGTCTTGCCGGTTCCATTTTCTCCAACTATGACATTTAATGCTTTAGAGAATTGGAGATCAGCATTAGAGAAGACTGTGAAATTTTTAATTGTGATCTCATTAAGCATAGATTATTTTCTCATATGTAGATTTAATTTATATTTTAAGTAAGTCTATTAGAACTAGGAATAGAAGGCAAGTGAGGAGATTTACTCATTTGGTCAATTGTAATTTATAGGCTAAGATTTTTTTCTGGTTGTTCTGGGAAGAATGTGCCTCTATGCTGGGCGGAAGCAGTTATGCGTTGTTGTAAAATGGGAACGATCCCTTGCACAGCCATTATAAATTCTTGCCAAGAGGATTCAATGGCACCATTGAGTTCATCTGAAATCCAGATAATATTCTCATCTTGGATTAAATACCCATATTCTTGAATTGCGTATAGACGTAGGAGTACAATGTCTTTCAAATAGCTTTCTCGTAATGAAATAAATTCTTCATAGGAAACTTCAACTCGAAAGTCATTTATACGCAGGTCGATAGGTTCACCCAGATCGGCTGAAAGGGCAAGCATTAACCTATAATTATCAATTTCTACCCCACACCGCTGAATATACCCGCGTAGTAGGGAAGAATGCATAATATTTTTTATGGGGTTTCTAGAGGCTAGTAATCCCTGAAGATAGGTCCATTTTTGGCTGCTGATCTTGTAATAAATAGCAACTTCGTGAACATATATATCAAATACGTTATTTTCCCAGACGTATTTTTCAGAGTAGTTTTTTTGCTCTTGAGGAAAATGGGTATAGTAATAGACGATACCATTGGTCTTTGCGAAGATGCGGGCGTGTTCCCTGTGCCCTTGTTCGGCAAGAAAGAGGGGTAAGTCTTTTCTTCTAAAAAATTTGCAAGTTGTGTGGGAGGCTTGGAGCAGGAGGGAGTTGTATTTTAAACAAAAGCCATGCCTAGAGCCGATGTCTTGGTACTGGGAAGGGTTATAGATGCAGTTGTCACAGGTATAAAGATTTCGCATTGGGTTCAAACCTTATGGAACAGAAGTGTTGAAAGTTAGGTTAAGCGATGGAAAAAAGGGACAGAATGCAGTATTCTGTCCTCTAACAAATAAAAAATGATGTTCTATGATAGCCTCATTCCCGAAGCTTGTCAAATTGATCTTGAAGCAGCTTTGTCC